>NZ_BMDZ01000013.1 GCF_014636235.1 Tistrella bauzanensis | reverse complement strand
CGATCAGCCGCAAGCGAAAACGGGCCGGATGGTCCGATGAATTCGCAAGGTCGATCATTGGGCAAATGCGATAGCCCTGGGCCGGATGGCGGCATCGATTGACAGCGCTTCACGTGCCGCTTATCAAACACGGACCGGGGGTATCATCGGGGGGAAACCCTCGCGAGAAAAGGCGGTATGCATGAGCAAGAAAGTCTACCCTGACGCGGCGACGGCGCTGGCCGACCTGCTCAGGGACGGCATGACCATCATGTCCGGCGGCTTCGGACTGTGCGGCATTCCGGAAAACCTGATCCTTGCGATCCGCGAATCGGGCGTGCGCGATCTGACGGTCATCTCGAACAATGCGGGCATCGACGGCTTCGGCCTGGGCATCCTGCTTGAGACCCGTCAGGTGCGGCGCATGGTGTCGTCCTATGTGGGCGAGAACAAGACCTTCGAGAAGCAGTATCTCGCGGGCGAACTGGAGCTGGAATTCAATCCGCAGGGCACGCTGGCCGAACGCATCCGCGCGGGCGGCGCCGGCATCCCGGCCTTCTTCACCAAGACCGGCGTCGGCACCATCGTCGCCGACGGCAAGGAGGTCCGCGAGTTCGATGGCGAGGAATACGTCATGGAACGCGGCCTGGTCGCCGATCTGTCGATCGTGAAGGCGTGGAAGGGCGATATCGAGGGCAATCTGATCTATCGGATGACCGCGCGCAACTTCAACCCGATGATGGCGACCGCCGGTCGCATGACCGTGGCGGAAGTGGAGCATCTGGTGCCGGCGGGTGAGCTTGGCGCCGACGCGATCCACACGCCCGGCATTTTCGTGAAGCGGATCGTGGCCGGCCGCGACTACGAGAAGCGCATCGAACAGCGCACGACGCGTGCCCGTGGGGAGGCGTGACCATGGCTTGGACTCGCGAAGACATGTGCCGCCGCGCGGCGAAGGAGCTGAAGGACGGCTTCTACGCCAATCTGGGCATCGGCATTCCGACGCTGGTTGCCAATTATATCCCCGAGGGCGTGCATGTGGTGCTGCACTCGGAAAACGGCATGCTGGGCATGGGACCGTTTCCCTATGACGACCAGGTCGACGCCGACCTGATCAATGCCGGCAAGCAGACCATCACCGAACTGCCCTATTCCAGCTATTTCGACAGCGCCGCCAGCTTCGGCATGGTGCGTGGCGGGCATATCAACCTGTCGATCCTGGGCGCCCTGCAGGTGTCGGAAACCGGCGATCTGGCCAACTGGATGATCCCGGGCAAGATGGTCAAGGGCATGGGCGGCGCCATGGACCTGGTGGCCGGCGTGCAGCGCGTGGTGGTGATCATGGACCACAACGCCAAGGATGGATCGGCCAAGCTGGTTCGTGAATGCTCGCTGCCGCTGACCGGTAAGGCGTGCGTCGACCTGCTGATCAGCGAGGTCGGCGTGTTCAGTTTCGATGACGGGCTGACCCTGATCGAACTGGCGCCGGGCCTGACGGTCGAGGACGTGAAGGCCCGTACCGAGGCGCCGTTCAAGGTTGCTGAAGGCGTCGCCTGACCGTTCGACGTCGGATGACGGAATGGCCGGCATCGCTGCTGAAGCGGTGCCGGCCATTTTTGTGATGGTGCCGCCCTGACGGTTCGCCCGCCCCTAGCCCTGCCGGGGCTCCAGCACGCCGATATAGGGCAACTCGCGGAAGTAATGGGCATAGTCGAGCCCATAGCCGATGACGAACAGGTCGTCGACGGTGAAGCCGACATGATCGGCGTGGAATTCGACCTTGGCCTTGCCGGGCTTGTGCAGCAGCACGCAGGACTTGACCTCGGCGGCGCCACGGGCCAGCAGATGGTCGCGGGCGAAGCGCAGGGTGCGGCCGCTTTCCAGAATGTCGTCGATCAGCAGGATCTGACGGCCCTCGACCGAATCGGTCACGTCCTTGCGGATTTCCACCGTGCCCGAACTGGTGGTGCTGCGGCCATAGCTGGACAGCATCATGAAATCGACCTGCGGCTGCATGCCGGCACCATGCAGGCCCCGGATCAGATCGGCGGTGAACACGAAGCTGCCCTTCAGAATCGCGACCAGCAGCGGCTCGGCACCCATGCAGGACGAGATTTCGGTGGCAAGCCCGTCGACCCGGCGGTCGATCTCGTCGCGGCTGATCAGGGTGCGGATATCGCCTTCCGGACGCATGAGGCAGGTCACTCCGTGAGGGTTGAGGCTTGTGCGATATGGGGGTCAACAGATCGGGGCCGGCGCCTCTGGCGGCCGGCCCCGGATCGGTATCGGGTCTTCATGGTGTCTGCGCGAAGCCGACATCGAAGCGGGTGGCGGCGCGCGGCGGGTTTTCCAGCCGTTCGCTGAAGCGCAGCACCTCGCCCGGCAGCATGCGGTTCGACGAGACGTCGATCACCGACCGGCCCAGTTGCTGGCGGTCGTTGCCGATGAACAGCACCTCGACCGGCGGCACCGCGCGCACCCCGTCGGACAGGTTGTAGATCTCGCCATCCACCACCAGCACCGGGCGGCCGTCGACCACCTCGCCACGGGCGGTGAGGTTGCGGATTTCCAGGCCCAGCACCTCGCCACCAACCCCCAGCCCCAGCATGGCATAGGCGCCGCTGGTGAAGGGCAGGGCGCGCACCACCTGTTCACGGCCGACGATCAACCCGCCGATCATGGCGGCGATGACGATCGCGAGTGCCGTGAAGGCGGGCCAGCGCGGGCTGGCCCGCGCAGGTTCGATCATCACCGCATTGCGGCGGTCGAACAGGGCGGCGGGCTCGTCGGGATCCTCGCCGCGCGGCAGCGGCAAGGGCCGCGGCATGTCCGCCGGGGGATCCTGCTGCCAGACGTGGCCACACTGCGTGCAGCGCACTTTCCGGCCGTCGGGTCCAAGCGACTGCGGGTCGAGCGTGTAGCGGGTTGAACAGGCCGGACAGGTCAGTATCATCGCTCGGAACCGAGGGGGTGTGCAGACGGCAGGACGCGCATTCAGCCGGGCCGCTCCGGACTGATATCGGGCGGAACCGTGGCATACAAAGTATAGGCTCCGCCGTGGCACGCAAGCACGCAGGCACCGAAACACCCGACATCCCTGGGTCCGGACGACCATCCCTGGGTCCGGACGACGGTTGTGCCATGCCCTGGGACCGGTTATAGGCTCCGCCCGGTGCCGGTTGCAAGGTTGCCGGCCCCGTGCGATGCTTCCCGCGGCGCGACATGAGGATAACCCCCTCCGGAACCCCCTCGCAACAGGCAGGATCGATGGCCGACGACACGGCTCTTGTCCGGTTCGACGCCGTCGGTATGCAGTACGACGGCGCCGCCGAGGTCTTGCGCGATATCAGCTTCGCACTCGACCCCGGTTCATACCATTTTCTCACCGGGCCCAGCGGTGCCGGCAAATCGACCATGATGCGGCTGCTGTATCTGGCCCAGCGCCCCAGCGCCGGCCGCATCAGCCTGTTCGGTCGCGAGGCCGACGGCCTTGGCCGGTCGGACCGCGCGCGCATGCGCCAGCGGATCGGGGTCGTGTTTCAGGATTTCCGGCTGTTGCCGCATCTGAGCGCGTTCGACAATGCCGCCCTGCCGCTGCGCATCCTGAAGACCCCGGAAGCGGAGCTGCGCCGCGACGTGATGGAACTGCTGGCCTGGGTGGGGCTGGGCGATCAGGCCGATGCCTCACCCGCGACCCTGTCGGGTGGCCAGCAGCAGCGGCTGGCGATCGCGCGCGCCGTGGTGGTGCGTCCGCGCCTGCTGCTTGCGGACGAACCGACCGGCAATCTCGATGCCGAGATGGGCCTGAAACTGATGCATCTGTTCGAAGAGCTGAACAAGCTCGGCACCACGATCGTGGTTGCAACCCATGACACCACCCTGCTTGCCCGGTTCCGACACCCACGGCTGGTGCTGGCCGATGGCACCGTGCGGCTGATGCCGCCGGCACCGCCGCTGCGCATCGGCCCGGCACCGCGGCTGTCAGCCGCCGAAGCCTTGCGTGGCGCCGCGCGGACCGATGCGGCGGCGGCCCCTGGGACCAACGCTGGCACCGACCCTGGCGCCCCTCCCCGGCCCGAGGTGACGCGATGATCGGGCGCCGCGCGGCCGGCCTGCCGCTGGGGCGCGACCTTTCCGCCCGCTTCCTGCCCTGGCTGCTGGCGCCGATGGCGGCGCTGCTGGCGCTGGCGCTGGTGGCGGTGGGTACGGTGGACCGGGCGATCGACCGCTGGGCGGCGGCGCTGGGCGACAGCGCCACCATCTGGCTGCCGGCGCCCGAGGATGTCGACCACGGCCCCGACCCCCGGCTGATGCCGCTGATCGCGCAGCTTGAAGCCGAGCCCCTGATCCGCGAGATCCGCCCGGTGCCGCGCGCCGAGGCGCAGGCGCTGGTGGCCCCCTGGGTGGGCGCCGAGCTTGCCGCCGGTGACCTGCCGCTGCCGACCCTGGTGGATCTGCGCCTGGCCCCGGCACAGCCGGGCGAGATGGCGGCACTGACCGAGCGGGTGGCACAGACGGTCGATGGCGCGCGTCTGGAACAGCCGGGTGACTGGGTGGAACGGCTGGCCCGCATCGGGCGCGCGGTGCAGGCCGGCGCCGTGGGGCTTGGCGTGCTGTTCGCGCTGGCGGCAGCGCTGGCGGTGGTGTTCGCGGTGAAGACCGCGCTCGCCATCCATCGCGACACCATCGACATTCTGCATGTGATGGGGGCACCCGATGACTACGTCGCCCGCCAGTTCGCCATGCAGGGCCTGCGGGTGGGATTGATCGGCGGTGCCGCGGGCAGCATCGTCGCCGCCCTGCTGGTGACGGGGGCGGGGGCGGCACTGCCCGACACCACGGCCCCGCTGCTGCCCCGGCTGGATCCGGGGCCGATCGGCTGGGGCGGGCTGGTGCTGGTGACACCGGCTCTGGCGGTGGCGGCGGCGCTGGTCGCCCGCATCACCGTGATCCGCCGTTTGAGGGCGATGCCGTGACCCGCGGACGGCGGCAGCAGATCGGGCGCCCGCGACGGCAGCCCTGGCGGCTGCGTGTGCTGATCGCGCGGCTGGTGCTGTTGGTGGTGGTGGCCTGGGCCGCGGGCTTCGTGATCTTCGCCGAAACCCTGCCGGCGCGGACGCCGCCGATTTCCGAGCGCACCGACGCGGTGGTGGTGCTGACCGGCGGCGCCGACCGGCTGGATGCCGGGCTGGATCTGCTGGATGACGGCGCGGCCCCCCTGCTGTTCATCTCAGGGGTCGATCAGCGTGTCGACCTGCCCGATCTGCTGCGCGCCAGCGGCCGCGATATCGGTGCCTATGGTGACCGGGTGGTGCTGGGGTTTTCGGCCGGAGACACGGTGGGCAATGCGCGCGAGACCTATGCCTGGGCGCAGGCGCGCGGGGTGCGGTCGATCCGGCTGGTGACGGCGGCTTATCACCTGCCGCGGGCGCTGATCGAGTTTCGACGCGCCATGCCGGGCGTGGCGATCCTGCCCCACCCGATCATCCCTGAACATGTGAAGCAGGATCGGTGGTGGCGCTGGCCCGGCACGGCGGCCCTGTTCCTGGCCGAGTATCAGAAATATCTGCTGGCCTGGGTGCGGGACTGGCTGCTGCGCAAGCTGCTGCCCCTGCCGCATCCCCCTCTGGCACACCCCTTGGCCGCCCTGCCCGTGGAGCGCGCTGCATGACCCGGATCAGGGCGCTTGCCTTCAATATCCTGTTCTTTCCCTGGTCGGTGCTGGTGATGCTGGCGGCGCTGCCCTTCGTTGCCAGCACCGGCATGCTGTGGCGGCTGCGGCGGGTGTGGCTGGGCGGCATTCTGTGGCTGTTGCGGGTGGTGGTCGGCCTGCGGGTGGAGATCCGCGGCCGGGCGCATCTGCCGCCGGCGCCCTATATTCTGGCCGCCAAGCATCAATCGATGCTGGAAACCTTCGTGCTGGGCAATCTGCTGGATCGGCCGGCCTTCGTGCTGAAGCGCGAACTGACCTTGATTCCGGTTCTGGGCTGGTATCTGAAGCGGGTGGGCATGGTACCGATCGACCGGGCGCGCGGACCGTCGGCGCTCAGGCGCATGCAGGCGGCGGCGCGCGCCTGCGCCGCCGAGGCGCGCCCGCTGGTGATCTTTCCCGAAGGCACCCGCCGTGCACCGGGGGCGGCACCCGATTACAAGCGTGGCCTGACCCTGGTCGCCAGGGCAACCCCGTCGCTGCCGGTGGTGCCGGTGGCGCTGGATACCGGCCTGTTCTGGGGCCGGGGGCTGCTGGAACGGCGGCCAGGGGTGACGGTGATCGAGATCCTGCCGCCTCTGGCGCCGGGGCTGCAGGGCGATGCCCTGCTGGCGGCAGTGCAGGCCGCGATCGAGCCGGCAGCGGCCCGGCTGGCGGCCGAGGCGCCGTCACGGCTGGCCTGACCGGCGACGACACCGGGCCGCGCGGCTTTGCACAGCCTGTGGATATCCGTTCTGTGGATAACTCTGTGCATGATCTGGGGGTGATCGCGGATATCCCGTCAGTCAGCCGCGCGAAAATCCGTGGAAATCGTTGAAATTTTGAGGAGTCACAGGCGCCTTCCACATGTTCTGCAAAATGTGGATGAATTTCGCAAGCGCGTGACGGCGGCGGGGCATGCGAGCGGAAATGCCGTGGCAGCCGGGCGGTCTGGCCAGGGAGCGCTGGCCAAGGAGCGCTGGCCAAGGAGCGCTGGCCAAGGAGCGCTGGCCAGGGGCCGCTGGTCAGTCGATCAGGAAATGGGCGATGGCCGATGCAATCGGCTTCGACCGGTCATCCTGCCAGGCGGTGGTGTGGACGTTCACCACCCGCCGACCCATCTTGGTGATCCGGCTGGCGGCGAAGGTATCCACCGGCCGGCCCGAGCGCAGGTAATCGATGGTGATGGTGATGGTCTTGGGCACGCGGACCTGCTCCATCTCCCAGATCACATGCGAGAGGGCGGCGGTTTCCAGCAGCGAGCCGATAATGCCGCCATGCAGCGCCCGCAGAACCTGATTGCCGATATGCTCGGGCCGATAGCCCATGCGGAAGATCAACTCGCCCTCGCCCTCTTCGGCGGCGAGGTTCAGGAAGCGGGTATAGGGCACCGCGTCGTTCAGCGCGGTGAAGTCGCCATTGCTGCGCGACCGTTCGATGGCGTCCTTCAGGCTGATCATGCGGCGTCCTCGCGGTGGGTCAGCTTGGTGCCGATCATGAAGCTTCCGGCGGCGGTAGCGACCGGCCCGTCCTCACCCTCATGCCATGCCTCGGCGACCACGAAGGCGACATTGGGGGTGACGCGGGTGACCTTGGCCCGGGCCATCAGCCATTTATGTGGGGTGGATGGCCGCATATAGTCGATCCGCAGGTCCAGGGTCGCGATGGGTTGCAGGCGCGGCAGGGCGGTGAACACGGCGATGCCGCAGGCGCTGTCGATCAGCGTGGTCATCACCCCGCCATGCAGAACCCCGGTTTCCGGATTGCCGACCATGAAGCCGCGATAGGGCAGACGCACCACCGCCAGGCCCTTGTCGATCTCCATCACCTCCATGCCGAAATGGCTGATCAGGGGGTGATCCTCGCCAAAGATCGATTTCAGCGCCGGATTGTTGTCGGTATTCATCGGGGTCATCTGATCGCGTCCTGAACCTGTTCTACACGTGATTACCCGACCCGGCCCCGGAAGGCAAATCTGTTGCGGATTCCGGATGCGTCGTGGTGCCATCCACCAGGTCCGCCGCCGGGGCCGGATCACGGCCCACGGACGCCGCCTCCAGCACATGGCGCAGCGGCCCGCCATGCAGGCCCAGCGCCGCCATCCGCTCCAGGGTCTGCGACAGATAGTCGTGGGCGGTGCCCATCATGCCGCTGCCGGCGCGCACCAGCGTCGCCATATTCTCGAAACCCAGCCTTCCTGTGTAACGGGCGCCATTGCGATCCGCGACATAGGTGACGGCCGTGACCCGGCGGCCGTCATCCAGTTGAATTCTCAGAAGGCGGCGCAGATAGACCGTGTCGTCCTGGCCCATCTCGCGCTCGTCAAGATAGGCCAGAACCTGACGGGTCCGGGCGGCGGCGATACGGAAGGCGATGCCCCGGCAGGCCCCGCCCCGGTCCAGCCCCAGAACCAGCCCCGGCCGGTCGGGCGTGCCGCGATAGCGGGTGGAATAGATGCACAACGACCGGTGATAGCCGCGCAACAGGGCCGTGCGGCTCTCCACCGGCTCGAACCCCGGTCGCCACATCAGCGAGCCATAGCCGAACACCCAGACATCCGCGCCATCATCGGCCGGCATGCGAAGATCTCCCTTTGCGAACGGTCGTCCATCCGGGGATCGACTTTACCCCCGCGGGGGCCCGTGCGCAAAGCCTGTCCCCCCGGGCGGCAGGTCGCATGCCGACAAGCCCGGGCACCGCCGCTCGACCCGGAGCCGGGCGGGCGCTATATAGACGTCAGTCCCTTCGTCTCCGCCGACCGGAGCCCTCTGTCATGAAGATCCGCCGCCCATGAAACTGAAGCGCGTTCTGATACTGCTCGCCGTTCCCGTGGTGCTGCTGGCGGTGTGGACGATCTATTGGTTCCGGCTGGCCGACGAGGTCGCCGCCGGAGTCGACCGCTTCGCCGCCGACCAGCAGGTGGCGGGGCACGATTTCAGCCACGGTCCGGTGGTGGTGAACGGCTGGCCGTTCCGGCTGGAGGCGACCGTGCCTGCGCCGGTGCTGACGGCGGGCGGCACGGCGGACCCCGCACGTGTGGCGGCGGAACAGGTGGTGGTGTTCATGCAGCCCCTGCGCCCGACCCATCTGGTGGCGGTGATCACCGGCCCGGTGATGCTGTCGAGCGCCGGCAGCGGGATCACGCTTACCCCCACCCATGCGGCGGCAAGCGTGGTGTTCGACGATCAGGGCCGGCTGCAGCGGTCGGCGCTGGACATGACAGAGGTGACCGGCCGCTTCACGCCCGCGACCGGCCGGCCCGCCGGTTTCACCATGGCCCGCGCGCAGCTGCATCAGCGTCGCGAGGCCGAGGGCGGCATGCGCGGGGCACTGGAGATCGACGGGATGGACCCTGAGGCCGCCGATCTGCCGACCCTGTCGCGGCTGTTCGTCGACCTGACCCGGAGCGGCCCGGTGGCGGAGCCGGTGACGCGTGCGGCGCTGGAGCGGTGGCGTGATGACGGCGGCGTGGTGGAGATGACCCGGTTCGAGGCGATCGCCGACGACGTCACCATGACCGGCGACGGCACCTTCGCGCTGGATGCGGCGCTGCGGCCTGAGGGGGCCGCCGCCTTCCGCATCGCCGGCGCCGAAACCGTGCTGGCGCGGCTGGAAGCCTCGGGCGATATCAAGCCGGCGATGCGGGCTGTGCTCGACCAGATGCTGGGCCTGTTCGAGCGTGTCGACGACGAGGGCCGCGCCGCCGTGCGGGTGCCGCTGACCATCCAGTCGGGCGTGTTGAGCGTGGCCGGCCTGCCGCTGGTGCCGGTGGAACCGGTGCTGCCGCCCGAGACCGCCTCGTGAGCGATCCCGCCCGAGGTCGTCCACAACGAGATCAGGTCTGATCAGGCCTGGCGTGCCTCGATGATCTGACGGCGGGCATCGCGGGTGCGGGTGAACAGCGCCTCAAGCTTTTCGGCATCGCCCCAGCGGATCGCCCGCTGCAGGGCCTGAAGGTCTTCGGTGAACCGGCCGAGCATTTCCAGCACCGCATCGCGGTTGTTCAGGAACACGTCACGCCACATCACCGGGTCCGAGCCGGCGAGACGCGAGAAGTCACGGAAGCCGCCGGCGGCATATTTGAACACCTCCCAGTGATGGTGCTCCTCCAGATCCATCACCGTGCCAACAATGGTGTAGGAAATCAGATGCGGCAGATGCGAGGTGATCGCCAGCACCGTGTCGTGATGCTCCGGCGTCATCACGTCGACATTGCTGCCCAGCGCCCGCCAGAAGGCGGCACAGAGATCGACCGCGGCGGTGTCGGCGCCCTCAGGGGGCGTGAGAATGCACCAGCGGCCGTCGAACAGGGTGGCGAAGCCGTTCTCAGGGCCTGATTTCTCGGTGCCGGCGACCGGATGCGCGGGGATGAAATGGACGCCTTGGTGCAGCACCGGCAGCACATCCGCCACCACCGAGGTCTTGGTCGAGCCGACATCCGACAGGATGGCGCCGGCCCGCATGGCCGGCGCCGCCTGGCGCGCGATCGCCCCCATGGCGCCGACGGGGGCACACATCACCACCATATCGGCATCGGTCACCGCGTCTTCCAGACTGGCGGCGGCATCGTCGATGGCCCCCAGTGCCAGCGCCCGCGCCAGCCGATCGCCATCGGTGTCATAGGCGACCACCCGGGCCGCCGCGCCATACTGGCGCGCGGCACGCGAGACGGAGCTGCCGATGAGGCCGATGCCGAGAATGGCGAGACGGTTGATGACCGGGGGGTTCTTGACCATGACAGAGACGGTTTCCGGGAGAGGGAGGACGTCGGGACGACAAGGATGCCGGCCGGCGCGATACCGGCCGGGCCGGATCAGCCGTTGCGGCCGAGGATGGTGTTCAGGCTTGCGACCAGGGCATCCAGGCTTTCCGGGGCGCCGATAGTGATGCGCAGGGCATTGGGCAGGCCATAGCCGCCCATGGCCCGCAGGATGATGCCATCGGCCATCAACTGGTCGTAGACCGCGGCGGCGGTGTGGGGCCCATCGGCCGGGAAGTCGACCAGAAGGAAATTGCCGTGGCTGGGATGGACCACCAGCCCCATCGCCGTCAGCTCGCCGGCCAGCCAGGCGCGCTTCTCCACCGTATAGGCGCGCACCCGGGCGACATGCTCCTGATCGCGCACCGCGGCGGTGGCGGCGACCTGCGCCGGCAGCGGCACGTTGAACGGGTTGCGGATGCGGTTCAGCACATCGGCGACCGGGCCTGAGCAATAGGCCCAGCCGACCCGCAGCGCCGCCAGCCCGTAGATCTTCGAGAAGGTGCGTGCCATCACCACATTCTGGGCCGCGTCGACCAGATCGACACCGGGGCTGTAATCGGGATCGGTGACGTATTCGGCATAGGCCGCGTCCAGCACCAGCAGCGTCGACGGCGACAGGCCGGCATGCAGGCGACGCACCTCCGATGCCGGCAGCAGGCTGCCGGTCGGGTTGTTCGGATTGGCCAGGAACACGATCCGGGTGCGATCGGTGACATGGGCCAGCATCTGATCGACATCGGCGATCAGCGCCGATTCCGGGGCCTGCATCGGCCGCGCGGCCACGGCCTTGGCGTTGATCGGGTACATCAGGAAGCCGTACTGGCTGTACAGCACGTGATCATCGGGGCCGGCATAGGCGCGCGACAACAGGGTGAGGATCTCGTCGGAGCCGCAGCCGGTGACGATCCGGGCGGGATCCAGCCCATGGACCTCGCCGATCGCCTGGCGCAGATCGTCGGCGCCACCCTCAGGATAGCGGTGCAGCATGCTGGCGCAGGACAGATACGCCTCGACCGCCTTGGGGCTGGGGCCGAGATCGTTTTCGTTCGAGGCGAGCTTGATCACCCGCCCGGCGCCGTCGGCACTGTTCTTGCCGCCGACATAGGGCTTGATGTCCATGATACCCGGACGGGGGGTAAGCGCGGTCATGCTGGTCTCCATTGAGGACACGTCCGCCGGCGCCGGCCGTGCGGGTTGGGGGCGAAAGGGGGCGATGAGCGGGATCGCGGCGACGGGCGTGGTGAGGCGCCTCGCGCGGGGCTGGCGGGCCGCGGCATCCGGTGTCCGCGAGCGCCGCGCCGAAACCCAGGGGGGCAACCGGCGGAACGGGGCGGGCAGGGCGCGAGAAGCGGGTGCTGCCGCCGGCCTCAACTGGCCGGCGGCGCGGGGTATCGCAACTCGTCGAGGGTCAGCGGCGTGGCATAGCCGCCGATCGCGATCACCCGGGCCGCGACATCGGGAAAGCTGTTGCGCAGCCGGCCCAGACGCTCATCATCGGCGGCGACGAATTCAGGCACCTCCAGAAGATGGGTGCGCAGATTGGCGGGGCCGCCGGTGACGTGGCTGTCGATCCAGCGTGCCCGCAGGCCGGCCCGTTCAAAGCCTTCGAACAGGCGGTCGCGGCTGATTTCCGAGCCCTCCAGCTCAACCGCGATCAGGCTGCGGTCGTCGCCGGTGGGCTCGGGGTCCAGCGCCGAGATCACCAGCCCGTCCAGATCCTGCGCGCGGCTGTTGGGCATGCGCACGAAGGGCAGGCGCGCGATCACCTTGGGCGTGCCGGGGCGTTCGCTGAACAGCGCCCGCCACCAATGAGCGTCGTCATTGGCGTGATGGCTGCCGGGCACCGGCAGCACACCGACGGTGGCGCTGCCGGCGCTGATTTCGGTCACGACCTCGGTGGCGCTGCGGTGGGCACGCATCGGCGCGAACGACCCGAAATGGTCGCGTGACAGATCCCAGAACTCGCCATCGCCGCGGCCATCGAACACCGCGACGGAAAACGGCCCTTCCAGGCACAGCGAGCCGATGATCATCTCGCGCCACAGCCGGAGCAGCACCGGGCGCGGGAAACGGCCGCGATGCTGGGCATTGAGCCGGCGGAGCATGCGCGCCTCGCGGCCGGGGCGGATAAAGCTGACCTGCCCCCAGGCATCGCGCTTGATCTCGCCCACCCGCTCGACGAGTTCGGTACGGCGCACGATCAGATCGTGCAACTCGTCGTCGATGGTGTCGATCTGCTGGCGCAGCACGTCGAGGCGTTCGTCTGGCGTCGGTTCCGGGCTGGACATGGTCGGCACGATCTCCAGGAACGCGCCGAGGGCTTGCGGCCGGCGCGGTCGATCCGGGGAAGGGGATGGGCGGGGCAGGGTGGTCGGCAGACGCCGCGGACATGATCCGCAGCGAACGGACGGAACCCGGCGACCATTGATAGTCGCCGTCCCGGCCAAAATCAAAGAAAACGTTGACACGATCCGGGCACGGCTTCTAGCTACGTTGCCTGATCGTTCTGCCACATCCCCCTGGAGAGGGAGGTTCCGATGGGCCCGGATGCCGGGGGTGCCAGCCATATCGCGCGTCTGGCGGTGGACGAGGCCATGCCGCTGGACTGCGGCCGCAGCCTGGGGCCGATCGATATCGCCTATACCACCCATGGCCGGATGAATGCCGATCGCAGCAATGCGGTGCTGATCTGCCACGCGCTGACCGGCGATCAGCATGTGGTGGGCACGCACCCGGTTACCGGCAGGGCCGGCTGGTGGGAGACCCTGGTCGGGCCGGGCAGGCCGATCGACACCGACCGCATGTTCGTGATCTGCGCCAATATTCTGGGCGGCTGTATGGGGTCGACCGGGCCCGCCAGTATCAACCCGCAGACCGGCACGGTCTGGGGCACCGATTTTCCGCTGGTGACGATCGCCGATATGGTGCGGGCGCAGAAGCTGCTGATCGACCATCTGGGCATCGACCGGCTGTTCGCGGTGGTCGGCGGGTCGATGGGCGGCATGCAGGTGCTGCAATGGGCGGTCAGCTATCCCGACCGGGTGTTCGCGGCAGTGCCGATCGCCACGGCGGCCCGCCACTCCGCGCAGAACATCGCCTTTCACGAGGTCGGCCGTCAGGCGATCATCGCCGACCCGCAATGGCATCAGGGCCGTTATGCCGACCACGACACCCGCCCGACCAAGGGGCTGGCGGTGGCGCGGATGACCGCGCATATCACCTATCTGTCGGAAATGGCGCTGCACACCAAGTTCGGCCGCAGGCTGCAGGACCGCCAGCGGATGTCGTATGGCTTCGAGGCGGATTTTCAGGTGGAAAGCTATCTGCGCCATCAGGGCATCAGCTTCGTCGACCGCTTCGACGCCAACAGCTATCTGTATATCACCAGGGCGATGGATTATTTCGACATCGCGGCCGATCATGGCGGCGTGCTGGCCAATGCCTTCCGTGGCAGCCGGGTGCGGTTCTGCCTGATCTCGTTCTCGTCGGACTGGTTGTTCCCGACGGTGGAAAGCCGCACCATCGCCCGCGCGATCAACGCCGTGGCCGGCAATGTCAGCTTCACCGAGATCGACACCGATCGCGGCCACGACGCCTTCCTGCTGGACGAGCCGGTGTTCGCGCGCATCGTCTCTGGCTTCATGGACGGCGCCGCCGCCCATGCCGGGCTGGTGCGGCCATGAGCTGGCGTGCCACCGACCGGCATGGCACGGACGGGCGTGGCACAGATGGGCATGGCACGGATGGGCGCGATCGGCGCATCCGGCCGATGGGGCCGGCGGTGATCCACGATGCCCACGGCTATCCGGCGCTGCGCCCCGATCTGGACCTGCTGGCCGGGATGGTGGAGCCGCATGCGCGGGTTCTGGATATCGGCTGCGGCGACGGCGTGCTGCTGCATTATCTGGACCGGGTGAAGGGCTGCGACGCCCGCGGCATCGAGTTGAGCCAGCAGGGTGTGCAGGAATGCGTGGCCCGCGGCCTGTCGGTCATTCAGGGCGATGTCGATCACGATCTGGATTATTTCCCCGATGATGCCTTCGACGTGGTGGTGTTGAGCCAGACCCTTCAGGCCACCCGCCGGCCGGATCTGGTGATCCGCAACCTGGTGCGGATCGGGCGGCGGGCGATCGTGTCGTTTCCCAATTTCGCCTATTGGCGCTGCCGGGCCTATCTGCTGCTGCGCGGCCGGATGCCGCGCACGGAAGGCCTGCCCTATGCCTGGTACGACACGCCGAACATTCATCTGTGCACGATCACCGATTTCGTGCGGCTGTGTGCGGCATCGGATGTGCGGATCAAGACCGCGCTGGCGCTGGACAGCCATGGCCGGGTGGTGCGGCGCGACGCCCCCGGCGCCTATGCCAATCTGATGGGTGAAATCGGCATGTTCGTTCTGGAACGCGCGCCGCGCATCTCGGGCGGGCTGGACGACACGGACGCTTAGATTCAGAGGACGCTTAGATTCAGAGACCGGCGCCCGACGATGCCGCCGCGTCATTGTCCAGGCGCCGGGCGGGCACCAGCCGGTCGGCGGGCAGAAGCACGCGGACCGTGGTGCCGGCCGTCTCCCGGCTTTCGATCTCGAAGCTGCCGCCATGCAGGTCGACCAGGCTGCGCGAGATATACAAGCCCATGCCGGTGCCGCGGCGCTCGCGGGAATAGACGTTTTCGATCTGCACGAAGGGCCGGCACAGATCGGCCAGCCGGTCGGCGGGAATGCCGATGCCGGTATCCGTCACCTCGAAGCCCGGCCGGCCGTCCTGTGTCAGCAGAAGCCGCACAGTGACGCGGCCATCGGCGCCGGTGAATTTGGTCGCATTGCCGATCAGGTTGATCAGCACCTGAACCAGGGCCCGGCGGTCGGCCTCGACCACCAGCGGGCCGGCGGCGAGATCGGCGACGACGCCGGGGGCATCGACCGGCCCGGGCTGGCCTGCCATCGACAGCGCGTCGCGGACCACCAGCCCCAGATCGACCGGCTCCCGCATCAGCGTCACCCGGCCGGCCTCCAGCTTCGACAGGTCGAGCAGGTCGTCGATCAGGGCCAGAAGATGGCGGCCGCTGGTGGCGATGATCTTGGCATAGTCCAGATAGCGCGGCGACCCGACCGGCCCGTGCATCTCGGTGGCCATGATTTCCGCAAAGCCGATGATGGCATTCAGCGGCGTGCGCAATTCATGGCTCATGCCGGCAAGGAAGGTGGTCTTGGCGGTGTTGGCGTCTTCCGCCCGTCCCTTTGCCTCCAGCAGCGCATCCTCGGCGCGCCGGCGGCCGATGGCGACGGCGGCGAGGGTCGCCATATGGGCGGCGGTGCGCAGATCCCGGCGCAGAGGGCCGCGCGGCTGGTGAAAATAGACCGCGAAGGTGCCGAGGACGCAGCCTTTCGGGCTGCGGATCGGGGTCGACCAGCAGGCCCGCAGGCCCGCGGCATCGGCTGCGTCGCGGAAGTCGACCCAGAGGGGGCTGGAGCGGATATCCTCGACGATGACCTGACGGCCTAAATAGGCGGCCGTGCCACAGGAACCGACGGTGGGGCCGATCTCGGTGTTGTTGATCGCAGCGATATAGGTCTGCGGCAGCCTTGGCGCGGCACCATGCACCAGCCGGCGGCCGTCGGGGGTCAGCAACAGCACCGAGCAGGCGGCATCGTCGATCAGCCGCTCCAGAGCATTGCAGACGATGTTGAGAACGTTTTCCAGCGGACGGCCGCGCGCCAGTGCCCGCAGGGCCGCGCGATCGGCGGCAGCAAGGGTGCGGCGCCAGCGCTGGTCCGCATCAATCGCCGGTCTGGCCGGCGGCGGCGGATCGACCGGAAGACGGGGCATGCCTGCATCCCTCGGGAAATCATGCCTGATCATTGCGCCGGGGCTGTGTGATTGCAATCTTCCGTGCGTGATTGCGGCCTTTTGCACCAAAGATGGCATCCCGGCCGGCCGTCGGATTGACAGGATTGGGGAAGATGGGCGCTCGATCATGATCAAAGGCGCGGATCGACAGAAGACAGGCGAGCCTTAACCGGTTAAAAGGAAAGAGATGGATGCGACGACATGGGCGGGGACGCCCGGTCGGATGCGCCGACCGGAACCAGCCGCGGAGAACGGCGGCACGGTGATGCGGCAGGGGCAGTCTGGACGGCCCCGACCGACCGATCACCGACCGGTCTTGAAGAACCGAGGGAGAGGGAGGAGACCCCGATGAACCTGTCGCTGATCAGGACGGCCGCGACCGCCGTGCTGGGAACGGGCCTGCTGGCCGTGGCGCTGCTGGGTGGCGGTGCCGCCATCGCCGCCGATCCGATCACCCTGAAGCTTGGCTACAGCCTGCCGCCGACCTCGCATTACGGCGTCGGTGCCGATGCCTTCGCCAAGGCGCTGGCCGAGAAGACCGACGGCAAATATGTGGTCGAGATGTTCCCGTCCAATGCGCTGGGCGGTGAGCGCGAGATGATCGAGGGCGCGCAGTTCGGCACCATCGATCTGGTCGTCACCTCGACCGGCCCGGTCGGCAACTTCGTACCCGATACCCTCACTTTCGACATCCCGTTCCTGTTCCGCGACTATGCCCATGCCCGTGGCGTTCTGGACGGCGAGATCGGCCAGGCAGTGCTGGACAAGTTCCCTGAGCGCGGCCTGATCGCCCTGGCCTGGGGCGAGAACGGCTTCCGGCACCTGACCAACAACAAGGTCGCGGTGACGGAGCCCGAGGACGTCAAGGGCCTGAAGATCCGCACCATGCAGAACGACGTGCATATGCGTGCCTTCACCACGCTGGGTGCGCTGCCGACCCCGATGGCCTTCCCCGAAGTGTTCACGGCCATGCAGCAGGGCACCATCGACGGCCAGGAAAACCCGATCCCGGTGATCGTGTCGGGCAATTTCGCCCAGGTGCAGAAGTATCTGTCGCTGACCGGCCATGTCTATTCGCCGGCCCTGTTCATCATGGCGCCGTCGCGCTGGGATGAACTGTCGGATGCCGAGAAGACCGCCTTCAAGGAAGCGGCCAAGATCGGTGCCGATGCCATGCGCAAACAGGTCGAGACCTTCGAGGCCGACGGTATCGCCAAGCTGGAAGCGGCCGGCATGACCGTGGTGGAGCATCCCGACAGCGCGCGCTTCGCCGAAGCCCTGGCGCCGGCCTATGCCGAATACGAGAAGCGCTTCGATCCGGAGTTGATCAAGCGCATCCGCGCGTGGCAGCCGTAATCGCCGACCGATGATCCGGACGGTGTGGACGCCCTGCCTGCCAACGAGGCCTGCGGGTGGACATGCCGTCCATGATCTGTGTCGGAGACCTTCTTTCTGGAAACGGTGCGCCTGATGATCGTCCGCCTCATTCTTGCCGCGGACCGGTTTCTGACCGGACTGGCGGTGCTGGCTGCGATGCTGGCACTGGGGGCCGCGGTCGCGATCGGCTTCTGGCAGATCGTCGCCCGCTTCGTGCTGGCCCAGCCCAGCCCGTGGTCGGAAGTGGCGATCCAGCTGCTGATCGCCTGGATGGTGTTTCTCGGCGCCGCCGGTGCCTTCCGCACCGGTGCGGCGGTGTCGGTCGATCTGGCGCGCCGGGCCTCATCCGGCGTGACCCGGCTGGTGCTGGACGGGCTGATCGCGGTGTCGAGCTTCGCGTTTCTGGGGCTGATGGTCTGGCAGGGCATCATCATCGCCCAGCGGGTCCGGTTCCAGAATCTCGCCGGGCTCGATATTCCGGTCAGCGTCGCCTATGCGGCCCTGCCGGCGGGGGCGGCCTTCTGCATGCTGGCGGTTCTGGCGCGGCTGGTCGATCCGCAGACCCGCCGGGACGAGGCGGACCGGGCCCAGTTGGACGCCCAGGTCTGATGCCGGCGGCCAGCGGCGCGCGTATCGCCCGGTCGTCACGCAAGTCGTCACGCAAGATGTTGCCACCATCACGCAAGATGTCGCCACGGAAACGGGAACACCCATGACCGCCGCCATGCTGCTCGCCATGCTGGTGCTGCTGGGGCTGTCGGTGCCGGTCGGCATTGCCGTCGGCCTGGCCAGCGCCTTCGGCGTCTATGCCTTCACCAAGCTGCCACTGCTGATCGTGGTGCAGCAGTTGTTCATCGCGATCGACAAATTTCCGCTGGTCGCGGTGCCGTTCTTCATTCTGGCCGGCAATATCATGGAGCGGGCCGGTATCTCCTATCGGCTGGTCGACTTCGCCAAATCGCTGGTCGGCGGCATGCGCGGCGGGCTGGCCGTCACCTGCGTGCTGACCTGCATGATCTTCGCCGCCGTGTCCGGCTCGTCGGTTGCCACCACCTTCGCGATCGGCGCCATCCTGATCCCGGCGCTGGCGAAGCATGGCTATCCCCGGCCCTATGCCGCATCGGTGCAGGCGGTGTCGGCGGAACTGGGCGTGATCGTGCCGCCATCGATCCCGCTGATCCTGTATGGCGTGTCGGCGGAAGTGTCGATCGGCGAGCTGTTCATCGCCGGTTTCGGCCCCGGTCTGCTGATCGCCGGCGCGCTGGCGGTGACGGTCGTGGTCTGGTCGCGGATGACCGGCTGGGGGGCGGGAGACGGCCTGGACCGCCTGCCGGTGCTGACCGCCACCCGCCGCGCCTTCGCGTCGCTGATGCTGCCGGTGGTGGTGCTGGGCGGGATCTATGGCGGCGTCTTCACCCCCACCGAAGCCTCGGTCGTGGCAGTGGTGGCGGCGCTGATGATCGGCTTCGGCGTTCATCGCGAACTGAAGCTGCGCGACCTGCCGGTGATCTTCCGCAAATCGGTGATCTCGTCGGCGGTGATCATGTTCATCATCGCCGCGGCGGGGCTGTTTTCCTATCTGATCACACAGGCCGGGGTACCGGCGGCACTGGGCCGGTTCCTGGCCGATACCTTCGCCGGGCCGCTGGGCTTTCTGGTGGCGGTGAACATCGTGCTGTTCCTGGTGGGGATGTTCATCGAAACCTCGGCCTCGATCATCGTGCTGGCGCCGATCCTGGCGCCGGTGGCGATCGGCTTCGGCATTGATCCGGTACATTTCGGCATCATCATGGTGGTCAATCTGGCCATGGGCATGTTCACCCCGCCCTTCGGCGTGAACCTGTTCGCGGCCAGTGCCGTGGCGCAGGTGCCGCTGAACCGGATGGTGCGCTATCTGCTGCCGTTCATCGCCGTGGTCATCGCCTGCCAGATGCTGATCACCTATTGGTCGCCGCTGGCATTGACCCTGCGCGACCTGATCTATCGCTAGTCGGGCCCGGTATCGCCGGCATCGGCCGGTGGCGCACTGGCGACCCCCGCCACACCGCGACCCGGCGCCCAGGCCGGGCGGCGGCGGCCGGATGGCGCCAGGCGGCCGGCCACGGCCACCCGCGCCGGCACCCGCCGGCCGCCGGGCGGCGTTGCCGCATAGACCTGCTTCTGCGCCTCGATGATCACCACACCGCCGACGGCCGGCAGCCAGCGCCGGCCAAAGCGTTCCAGTGGCCCGGCGACCCGCAGACCCAGCCCGCGTTCGGCCGGCGGCGCGAACAGCGCGGTTTCGGCGGTGCCGGTCACGAACATCGACCGGTGCAGCAGGCGGGTGATCTGACCGGCGCTGTAGGGATTGCCATGGCCGAAAGGCGTGCGGTCGACCCGCGCCCAGATGCCCCGTCGATTGGGCACCACCACCACCATCCGGCCGCTGGGCCGCAGCACTCGCCAGCATTCGCGCAGCAGGGTCTGGGCGGCGGGGGCGAATTCCAGCGCATGCACCATCACCAGCCGGTCGATGCTCTGGTCGGGATAGGGCAGTTCGAATTCCTCGACCAGCGCCACCAGATTGGGGCCCTCGGGCGGCCAGACATGGCCACCCTGGGGGGCGGGCATCGCCGCGACCACGCGCCCCGCCTCGCCCAGAAACGGCCGCAGGAACGGCGTGGCATAGCCAAGCCCCAACAGGGTTTCGCCGGGGCCGACCCTTGGCCAGATCCGCCGCAGATCGCGGCGCAGAAGGCGCTGCGCGATCCGGCCGCTGCGCGACTGATAGAAGTTCCGCAGCTCGATGATGTCATGCCACATGGGCGGTCGCGGCTCCTGGGGCGGTCGCGGCTCATGATCGAACCCGAGGGCAGAGATGGGGGCGGCGGTCGCCGCCTGCAAGCGCGGCGCGGCGTCGCGGCGGCGGTCAGCGCGGCACCCCGCACCAGCGCCGTCTGTGATAGAATGACCCTACCGATCGCCAGCTTGAGGACCGCCAGATGATCCGTTTCACCGTCGAACGCGTTGCGTGCCTGTCGGACAATTATGTCTTCCTGATCCTGGTCGACGACGCCGATGGACCGACGGCGACGGCGATCGTCGACCCGGCCGAGGTGGAGCCGGTGGTGGCGGCGCTGGACCGGCTGGGCCGCACCCCCACCCATATTCTGAACACCCATCATCATGGCGATCATGTCGGCGGCAATCTGGCGCTGAAGGCGCGGTACGGGCTGACCATCGTCGGCCCGGCGGCCGACCGGTCGCGCATCCCCGGCATTGATCTGGCGCTGGGTCAGGACGACAGCTATGACCTGGGTGGCGCCATTGCGCGGGTGATCGACGTGCCCGGCCATACCAGCGGCCATATCGCCTTCCATTTCGAACGCCATGGCGCGTTGTTCTGCGGCGACACGCTGTTCGCGCTGGGTTGCGGGCGGGTGTTCGAGGGCACGATGCCGCAGATGTGGCAGTCGCTGCTGAAGCTGCGCGAACTGCCCGACGACACCATGGTCTATTGCGCCCATGAGTACACCGCATCGAATGCCCGCTTCGCCCGGGCCATCGATCCGTCGAACCCGGCGCTGGCGGCACGGGCCGAGGATGTCGCCCGCGCCTGCGCGGCCGATATCCCGACCGTGCCCTCGCGGCTGGGCGACGAGAAGCTGACCAACCCGTTCCTGCGCGCCGACGATCCGGTGCTGGCCGCGACCATGGGGCTGGCCGGGCGGGCGCCCGAGGATGTGTTCGCGGCGGTGCGCAGCGCCAAGGACCGGGCGTGAGCGTGGCGGGTTGAGGGCGCTTGCGGCGGGGGCCGCACCCGCCTAGGGTTTCGTCCGGGAGACGCCCCAACAGCCCAGAACGGGAGACCGCGGACGATGAAGCTGTACTATACCCCCACCTCACCCTTCGCACGGATCGTGCGGCTGGCGATCCTGGAACTGGACATCGCCGACCGGGTGGAGACCACGGTCAGCGATCCCTGGACCGAGACCTCGGGGCTGGCCGCGGTGAACCCGCTTGAGAAGGTGCCGGCGCTGGAACTGGATGACGGCCGGGTGCTGGTGGAAAGCCTGCTGATCGCCGACTATCTGGACCGCAGCCTGGGCGGCAGCCGGCTGGTGCCGCAGGACGATTCCGGCTGGGTGTCGGAGCGCCGGCTGGCGGCGCTGGGACATGGCGTGATCGATGCCGGCGTCGCCCGGCTGATCGAGCGCCTGCGCCGGCCTGAACCCTATCGCTGGGCCGGCTGGGATGCCCGCCAGAAGGCCAAGATGGTGCGGACACTGGACCTGCTGGAACAGGAGGCCGATACGGTTCTGGGCGACACCCCCAGCCTGGGCCGGCTGGCGGTCGCGGCGGCGCTGGGCTATATGGATTTCCGCTTCGCAGACGATGCCTGGCGTGATGGCCGGCCGAAGCTGGCGGCGTGGTTCGCGGTCTTCGGTGCCCGGCCGTCGATGCAGGCGACTATGCCGGGCTGAACCACCGGGTTGAACCACCGGGTATCCCGACGCCTCCATCCGCCTTTGAGCCAGACATGAAACCGCCGCCCGTGACGTCTGTCCCGGGCGGCGGTTTCATGTCCGGCTGTGGCCTGCGATCAGGGCTCCAGCAGCAGCTCGGCCTGAACGGTGAGACGCAGCGTGCGCTCGCCCGGCTCGATCGAGGGGGCGGCCATGTCGGCGCTGGCGGACATGGCTTCCATCCGCTGGACCTTGAACGGGATCGGCTGTGGATTGCCCGGGCCGCTGCCGGGTGCGATGGAGCGGATCTTGACCGTGCGGGTGCCGATCTCGCGGCCGATCAGATCGGCGCGGGCACGGATCTGCCGGATGGCGTCGAGCGTCAGCCGGTCGCTTTCGGCGCGGGCGCGGTCGTCCGAGACATAGGTGTTCAGATCCTGCAACACCAGCCCCATGGCCTGAAGACGCCCGGCCAGATCGGCCAGCGCCACCATGTCGCCGCTGTCGAGCTCGATGGACTGGCGGCCGTTCCAGGCACGGGCCTTGCCCTCTTCGAGATCGACCGGATAGACGCCGTAGCCGCCGGTTTCGACCTTCACCGCCGACACCTCGCGCGCGACTTTCAATGCCGCCTCGATCTTGCGGTTGATCTCGCCCTGAACCTTGACGGCATCGGGGCCGCGCTCCTCGGCGGCGAGCGTGGCGCGGGCACGATCGGCGGCAACCACGGTGGTGGCGGTTTCAGACAGCGACAGCACGGTGGCGCCATCGGGAATATCGCGCTCGGCCCGGGCGCTGCCGGGGGCGGCGGCCACGGCCAGTACCATCAGGGCGGCGCCGGCCAGCAGGGGAGAGAGGGAGAACGCGGCGGTGCGCGAAGAACGGCTGCGAAGCATGGGTGATGTCACCTCGGATCGGGGGATGTCGGTGTTGACCTCCGGCCGGCCCGCGTGAGGTGCCGGGGTGGTTCTCCGCGCCGGCACCACCTGATGGCGATGCCGGCGCGGAGACCGTCCCCGGATGCGGGTCAGCCGGCGATGTACTGAGCGCCGTTGACGGTAAGGGTGGCGCCGGTGATGAAGCCGGCGTCCTCGGCTGCCAGGAAGCTCACCGTGCGGGCGATCTCCTCGGCCTTGCCAAGCCGGCCGACCGGAATGGTCCCGATAATCTTCTGCAACACCGGCTCGGGAACCGCCGCAACCATTTCTGTGTCAACATAGCCGGGCGCGATCACGTTGACGGTGATGCCCTTGGATGCGGCTTCCTGGGCCAGCGCCTTGGTGAAGCCGATCATGCCGGCCTTGGCGGCGGAATAATTGGTCTGGCCGATCTGGCCCTTCTGGCCGTTGATCGAGCTGATATTGATGATCCGGCCATAAGACCGGGCGCGCATGCCCTCGATCACCAGTCGTGACATGTTGAACACCGAGGTCAGGTCGGTGCGGATGACCTCGTCCCACTGGGCATGGGTCATCTTGTGCAGGGTGGCGTCGCGGGTGATGCCGGCATTGTTCACCACCACGTCGACCGGCCCCAGCTCGGCCTCGACCTTGGCGACACCGGCGGTGCAGGCGTCGAAATCACCCACGTCCCATTTGTAGACGGCGATGCCGGTCTCCGACGAGAACGCCTGTGCCGCGGCATCATTGCCGCCGTAATTGGCGGCGACAGTGAAGCCGTCCGCCTTCAGGCGTTCCGAAATCGCGCGACCGATGCCGCGCGTGCCGCCGGTGACGATTGCCACTCGTGCCATCTTCCCTGGCCTCCTGGATCTGTAAGGCTTTTTGATTGCGTCAAATCGCATGACCGCCCGATGGCGGACATGTTCGGCTTCCCCGCCGGCGCGTCGATCGCCATATGACCGACGCGCCGGCGCCCTGGGAAACGATGCTACGTTACGCAGACCAATCACGAAATAAAATGACTTTTTCATGATCATGGTCAACGAATCTGCAAACTACCGAGGAAACCGGGGGTTAGCCCGGTCCCGCCGGTGCCGGTATCAGCGCTCGACGCAGAGCGCGATGCCCTGGCCGCCACCGATGCACAGGGTCGCAAGCCCGCGATGGGCGTCGCGCTTCTGCATCTCATAGAGCAGGGTGGTGAGGATGCGGGTGCCGCTGGCGCCGATCGGGTGACCGATGGCGATGGCGCCGCCATTGACGTTCAGCTTTTCCGGGTCGAAGCCCAGATCCTTGCCAACCGCCAGCGCCTGGGCGGCGAAGGCCTCGTTGGCCTCGATCAGATCCAGATCGTCGACCGTCCAGCCCGCCTTGGCGAGGGCCGCACGCGTCGCCGGGATCGGGCCCGAGCCCATGATCGCCGGATCGACGCCGGCCTGCGCCCACGACACGATCCGGGCCAGCGGCTTCAGGCCACGGCGTTCGGCCTCGTCAGCACTCATGATCACCATGGCGGCGGCGCCGTCATTGATGCCCGATGCCGAGCCGGCGGTGACGGTGCCGGCCTTGTCGAAGGCCGGCTTCAGCTTGGCCAGCATGTCGATAGTGGTGCCATGACGGGGATACTCGTCGGTGTCGATCACCACATCGCCCTTGCGGCCGGCAATGGTGACGCTGACGATCTCGTCACTGAACCGGCCGGCCTTCATGGCGGCCTCGGCCTTGTTCTGCGAGGCGAGGGCGAAGTTGTCCTGCTCCTCACGCGTGATCTGCCACTTGTTGGCGACGTTCTCGGCGGTGTTGCCCATGTGATAGCCGTTGAAGGCGCACCACAGGCCGTCCTTGATCATGGTGTCGACCAGGGCCAGGTCGCCCATCTTCTTGCCCTGGCGCAGCGGTGCGGCATGGGGGGCGTTCGACATGCTTTCCTGGCCGCCGGCAACCACGATGGTGCTGTCGCCGGTCATGATCGCCTGAGCGGCGAGGGCGATGGTCTTGAGGCCCGAGCCGCAGACATGGTTGACGGTATAGGCCGGCACCTCGTTGGGCAGGCCGGCATGCAGCGCCGCCTGACGTGCCGGGTTCTGGCCGACCGCGGCGGTCAGCACCTGACCCATGATCACTTCCGACACATCGGCGGCATCAACACCGGCACGCTTAAGTGCGCCGCGGATGGCGATGGTGCCGAGTTCGGCGGCGGAGAGCGGCGCGAGGGCGCCGTTGAATGCGCCAACCGGCGTGCGGGCGGCGGCGACGATGACGGCGTCGGTCATGGACGAAGATCTCCTGTTCGGTCGCGCGGCTTGGTGGCGCGCAGGGCGCGCGTGCACGGCACAGGATGCGGTCAGCCGAAGCCGGCTGGCCAGATCCGTGTCGGTACTTACTATAGCGACGATTTCTCGCCGTTAAAGCGTGGCGGCTGGTCGCGGGCTACGACTTTTGGCGGGGGTGGCCGCCTTCGCCCGGGTGGCGCGGCGGCGTGGGGCGCCACCCGGGGCGGCCGGAGCCGGCACCGGTTCCTCGCGCAGCCAGTGCGCGAGCGGCTCCCACAATTCGCGCGCGGAGCGGCTGCCGACCATCATGCCGATATGGCCCGCCGCCGGCCGGATCAGCCGGGCCCGGGGCAGGCGCTCGGCCAGGGCGGCGGCGGTGGGCGGCGGCACGATCCGGTCGCGTTCCGGCACCGCGATCAGCACCGGCATGTCGCCCAGCGCCGCCGGATCGATGATCTGGCCATCGACCCGCCATTTGCCATCGGCCGGCTGGTTGGTGCCATACCAGTCATGCACCACGGTGCGGGCGACCGGCCCTGCCAGCGGCACGCCATCGTTCAACCAGTCTTCCAGCGCCACGAAATCACAGGCGGCGGTCGATGCCGGATCGAGGGCGGCGAAATCGCGGAATTTTCGTGGCACCATCGCAGGGTCGGTCGCCACGAACAGGATCTGGAGCATGTCGACCGGCATCGATCCGGTCTGTTCCACGGTTTTCAGCATCGACCGGCCCAGCACCCGGATCAGCCGGCGTTCGGCGGTGTCGCCGGCGGCGAAATCCCAGGGCGTCGCCATCAGCGCCATGCGTGAGACGGCATTGCGGGCAAGCTGGACGCCGGCGATGGTGAGCAGCCCCCCCATGCAATACCCCACCACCGGCACCGGCCCGCCCGCCAGGGTGTTGGCGAGCGCGATCATCCGGCCCAGGCGACTGGCCACGTAATCCTCGACCGCAAGGTCGAGTTCGGCGCCTTCGGGCACGCCCCAATCGACCAGCAAGGGCCGGAAGCCCCGCACCGACAGCCAGCGCATGAGGCTGCGCCGGCGCGACAGATCCATCACATAATGGCGGTTGACCAGCGATGGCACGAACAGCGCCACCCGGCCCTCGCCACGGATGCCATCCTCGCCCGGCGTGAAGCCGGCCGGATCGGCGGCGCCGTAATCGAGCAGGCGGGTCGCCCCCTCCTGCCAGATCACCGGTGGATCGGGCAGGTCGCGGACATAAGGGTGGTCGCGATAGCGGGCGACGCCGGCGAGCAGCGCTTCCAGGCGGCGCTTGGCCTCGGCGGCGACGTAGCCGCCGATGATCGCGGGTTCAAGCCCCTGCATCACCTGGGTCAGATGGGCTCCCCGCTCCGCCAGGTGCGGCGCCCAGGGCAGCGAGCCGTCGCGCAGCATCGGCAAGGCCGCGACGGAGCTCGTCAACAAGGCGCTGGTCATCCCCAGATGATAATGCATCGGCCGCGGCCCCCGGCGCTGCGGGCGCGTCGCCGCCGCCTGTGGGGTCGGGCCGTCCGGTGTCGCGGCCGCGGGCTTGCGCCTGACGGCGCGGCTTGCGGGCTTTTCCGGCGACGGGGCTGGCTGGTCGTCCGTCGTGCTGGCGGCTCGGCTCATCGGCGGGAGATGTCCTCGACGGGTCTGCTGAGCGGGTGGCGCCGGTGCGGGCGGCAGCCGCCGCGGCATCGATCGCCTTGACGAGATTGATGTCGGTCACCATCGCCGACGCCTGGCGTTCCCAGAGGTCGAGAAAGGCGGCGGCGGTTGCCGGTATGTCAGGGGGCATCGACATGGCGCCACTATACCGGTCAACATCGCCGTATGAAAGCGCCGCCCGGGGCCTTGCGGCGTGATGTCGCCGGCACGCGTCACCGCCGATTTGTTGCGGTGCGGATCAACCCTGTGATCTAATGACCCATGCTGCGTTCCTTGCCTCTATTGCCATGCAACATGGGCAGGTTCGGGGGCGTGGCACCCGGTCGGCGCTGGACGGCAGCCGGCCCGGTCCCTTGGCAGATGTCTCCGGAGCCCGGCCCATCGGGCGGGTGGAACCGTCGGCGGCGGACATGATCGGCCGCCGTGGTGAGCACCGGACGGAAGGCGTGGGATCGTCAATGGTGGAGAGAGGCGCGCTTGATCGCCCTGCTTCGCCCGATAAATGCGCGGGGAGAGAATGACCGAGAAGTCGGAAGCGAGCGCCGGGCGGACCGAGAAGGTCAAGGTCAAGATCAAGAAGTACGCAAACCGGCGACTGTACAATACGGCAACCAGCAGCTACGTCACCCTGGACCATCTGTCGCAGATGGTGAAGGACGATGTCGACTTCATTGTCAATGACGCCAAGACCGGTGACGACATCACCCATCAGGTGCTGACGCAGATCATCGTTGAAGAAGAGGGCAAGGGTCGCAGCCTGCTGCCGACCGGCTTCCTGCGGCAACTGATTTCCTTCTATGGCGACAGCATGCAGTCTTTCGTGCCGCGCTATCTGGAAATGTCGATGGAAGCGCTGGCCCGCAATCAGGAACAGGTGCGCCGGACCTTCGGCCCCATATTCCCCTTCCCCTCGATCGAGGAGATGAGCAAGCAGAACCTGCAGATGATGGAGCAGGCGATGCGGATGTTCGCCGGCGGTCTGCGCATGCCCGATGGCAGTGCCATGGCCGGTGACGAACGTCCGGCCGCGCCGCCACCCCCACCGGCCGCCGCCGCATCCGGCGGTGGCGAGGACATCAAGCTGCTGGCCGACCGCCTGAACGATCTTCAGAAGCAGATCGAGGCGCTGACCCGCAACCGCGACAGCTGACCGGCGCCTGCGCCGTCCCTGACTGTCGCGTACAAAACGGACTGTCAGGCCTGAAATTGACCGTCGGGCACGAAAACAGGGCGGCATCGCTTGCGATGCCGCCCTGTCTTGTATGGGGTGCCGGCTTGTATGGGGTGCCGGCTTGTATGGGGTGCCGGCTTGTATGGGGTGCCGGCTGTACGGGATGCCAGTCTGGTGCGGGGCGTCGATCTGAGGGAATTCGCCGGCGGCATGCGCGCCGTGCCGCTCAGCCGATGATCAATAGCGGCCGAGCGAGATGGTCGCCTGCGCCAGCACATCTTCCGGCATGATCTGCACGGTGCCGGACGGGCCGGGCGGCGGCGTGCGGACCGCCTGGACGACGGCGGAATAGTGATTGCCGGCACCACCGGAACAGGGTGGCAGATAGGCGGTGCCCGTGTGCAGGGCGCCGCGATGCGGCTTCACCATGATGATATCGGCCGGCAGTTGGTGGCTTTCACCGGCGACCGGCGGTATCGCCACCCAGGATTGTTCGGTCGGCACCGGCATGGCGATGGTGCCATGGCCACCATCGGTGGACAGGCGCTGATAGCTGTCGTCGTTGAAGGCGATGACCACCATGCGGGTGTCTGCCGGAAGACCGCTGACCGCCAGCCCCGGCGATTTGCCGGCGGGGCCATAGCGGCTGCACAGGGCGTTGGCGGGCACGGTGCGGCCATCCCAGGCCGGGTCGGTGAAGCGGATGTCGAGGCCCTGCATACCGGCCGACGCACTGGCGCCACTGCCGGACATCGACCGGTTGTTGCCGGTCATCAGATTGCCGGCAACCAGAAGGCCGGCGGTGAGCGCACCGAACGACACCGCCAGGATGGTGAAGGCCCATTTCCCCGGCCCATCGGCATCCGTCAGCGTCGCCAGTCGCACGGCATCATCATCGTCATGGCGTTCCGCCATGGATGGTGCTGATTTCGCACGGTGACGATCCATGGTCATGCAGCCACCATATGTCCGCTCATTCCGGTTTCCGGTCATTCAGGATGTGGGGTGCAACAGTGCCGGCCGCCTGCCGACGCGGTTCGTGTTTCAGTGTGGATGATACCATTTTGCGCAATAAGGGGGAGTTAATCTTGCGCCCCACGCGATATTCATTCAACCGCTGCGTCCATCGCCGACAGAGGGCCGCTTCAGCCAGCGGTGGACCATTGCGACCAACTCGTCACGGCGGAAGGGTTTCGACAGATGATCGTCCATCCCGGCGGCACGGCAGACATCCTCGGCCTCGCGACCGGCATTGGCGGTCAGCGCCACGATCGGCATCAGGCCATGGCCATCAGGCAGCGCCCGGATGCGGCGGGTGGCCTCCAGCCCGCTCAACCCCGGCATCTGGACATCCATCAGGATCAGGTCATAGCGCGTACCGGCGGCGGCGTCGACCGCGGCCATGCCCTCGCCGACCGTATCGACCCGATATCCGGCGCGGTCGAGGGCGCGGGCGGTAAGCATCTGGTTCATCGCATTGTCTTCGGCGAGCAGGATGCGGACGGATCCGGGGGCCGGTGCCGCATCTGTGTCGACGTCTCGGGACATGATCTCCGGTCCTGACTGAACGCGCGGGAGGCTGTCGGTGTCGACCGGCGCACGACCGCCGGGCAGGGTGCGCAGGCTGGCCGCGCCAATTGGGGCCGCATCGGCTGGCGCCGGTGGCCGGTTACCCGCAAGCACCTGTGCCGCCGGCACCTCGAACCAGAACCGGCTGCCTTCGCCGGGAACGCTGTCGCACCCGATGCAGCCGCCGAGCAGCTCGGTCAGCCGGCGGACGATGGCCAGGCCCAGCCCGGCGCCACCGCCCAACCCGGCCAGCCGGCCCACGGGCCGGCCGGTGTCGATCTCTTGCCCGATCCCCTGTCCGGAGTCGCTTCCCTGGCGGGCGTCGTTCCCCTGATCTGCCTCGGCGTCCCGGCCGCGGGTCATAGTGTCGGCGCGGGCCTGAAAATATTCCTCGAACAGCTGCCGGGTCTGTTCGGCGGGAATACCGATGCCGGTGTCGATCACCTCGAAGCGCAGCACCGGCAAATGGCTGGTCGTGCCCGGCCCGCCATCGCCGGTTCCGGGGCGCAGCGTCACGGCGATGGTGACCCGTCCCTGATCGGTGAACTTGATGGCATTACCGGTCAGATTGACCAGAATCTGGCGCAGGCGGCGATGATCGCCCACCAGCCGCGCCGGCAGGTCGCTGGCGGCGGCGGCCACGTCCAGCACCAGCCCCTTGCGGCGCGCCTGCGGGTCGAACAGCGCCTTCACGTCGCTGACCAGCGCCAGCGGATCGAAGGGGCGCGGGTCGATCACCAGCTTGCCCGCCTCGATCCGCGACAGATCGAGCACGTCGTCGAGCAGGTCGAGCAGCAGTTCCGAGGCCCGGCGCATGATCTGGGCCAGCCCCGCCTGTTCGGCATCGAGGTCGGTATCCTCGATGAAATGCAGGGCGTTCAGGATCGAGTTCAGCGGGTTGCGGATTTCATGCGAGACGGTGGCCAGAAACCGCGCGCGGGCATCGGCCGCGTCCAGCGCCCGTTCACGCGCGGTTTCCAGCGCATCCTGCACCCGCCGGCGGTCGGTGACATCGGTGTAGATGCTCAACATCCCGCCATCATCGACCGGTAGCCGGATAATTTCCAGCAGCCGGCCGTTGGGGCGGGGATGCTCGACCGGCTGGCCGATCAGCGCCGGATCGCGCATCCGCGCCATCCACGCCGCGGCCAGCCGGTCGGGGTCGCCAGGGCCGAATTCGCCACGCCGGGCGGTGAAGCGGATAACCTCCGCCACCGGATTGCCCGGCCGCGCGATACCGGCGGGGATCTCCAGCAGATCCTGATAGCGGCGATTGACCACCACGATGTTGAAATCGCGATCCGACAGCATCAGCCCCTGATCCATCGCGTCGATGGTGACGCGCAGCACCTCGCCCTGCCGGGCGAGCGCCTGTTCGGCCTGCCGGCGGTTGGTGACGTCGGCAAAGGTCATCACCAGCCCGCCGCCGGGAAAGGGCGCGCTCGCCACCTCGATCACCGTGCCGTCGGGCCGGCGGCGCTCCCAACTCTGCGGCCAGGGCCGGCGCAGAGCCTGCATCCGGCGCGCCACGTCGCGGAAGGCGGGGTCGTCGCCGAATTCACCGCGACCGGCCATCAGGTGCATGATCTGTTCGAAATCGGCCAGGGGCGGACATTCTTCGGGTTGCAGGCCGTTCATGTCCAGGAAGCGGCGATTGTGCAGCACCACCCGGAAACTGCCGTCTATCAGGCACAGCCCCTGGCGCATGCTGTCGAGCGTGGTGCTCAGCAGCCGGGCATTCTCGGCCAGCGCCCGGTCGGCGGCCACCCGCTCGCCCACATCGCGCAGGCTGGCATGCAATTCGCTGGGCGCGCCGGTGCGGGCATGGCGGATCATGCGCGCCCCTGCCTCGACCCAGACCGGCCGCCCGGTCGCATGGCGCAGGCGCAGCGTCGCCCGGTGCCGCCCCTGATCGTCCAGCGCCGTCATATGCTGGGCCAGAATGCCGCTGTCCTCAGGAACGACCAGATCGGCCAGCCTGCGGCCGATCAATGTGTCCGGCTCCATCCCCAGCAGGCCATGGGCCGCGGGCGAGGCATACAGAATGGTGCCGTCGGGGCTCTGGCGCAGGATCAGATCGCCGGCGTTCTCGGCCAGCAGGCGATAGCGCCACTCGCTGTCGCGCAAGGCCTTCTCGATCTGCTGGGCCTCGGTCACGTCCTTGTAGATCGCGACCGATCCGCCATCGGGGATCGGGTTGTGGGCGATCTCGATCACCCGGCCGCTGGCCGTGCGCTCCATCAGGCTGGCCGGCGCGCGATTGCGGGCAAGCTCCAGCCGGCGGGCGATCCGTGGTGCCCGTGCCTCGTCGGGCAGGGTCTCGGGCAGGGCGGCGGCGGCGATGGCGGCCAGCGGCGTGCCCGGGCGCGCGGCATCGGGAGGCAGCCCCAGCAGGTCCAGATATTGGCGGTTGCAGGCGATCAGGAACAGGTCCGGGTCGAAGATCGCGATGCCCTGACCCAGTGCCGAAAACGCACTGTCGAGCAGCGCGCCGCGGGCGGTGGCCTCGGCGGTGCGCAGCGCGACTTTGTCTTCCAGGCTGCGGGTGTTGCGATCGAGTGCCGCGCGCATCGCCTCGATGCCCGCGGCCAGTTCCACGATCTCACGCGCGCCCCCCACCACGGGCAGGGGGGCGGTGATCCGCCCCGGCCCCAGATCGGCGACCGCCGCATGCAATCGCGCGACCGGCGCCACGATGCGCGTGCGGAGGAAGGCGAGCGTCAGCGCCAGCACCAGAACCATCGCCGCCAGCAGGGCAAGGTCGGTTGCCCGCCCGGCCGCCCAGTCGGTGCGGATGTCGGCGACGCTCAGGCCCGCCGCCACCACCAGCGGCCGCCCGGGCACATCGGCGGTGCCATAGATCCGTGCCACCCCGTCATCGGGATCGGTCATCGCCAGGCCTGGGTCGATGCGTGCCGGATCGACCCAGGCGCGCCCAAGGCCGGCGGGATTGGCCGCCACCACCGGCGGGGCGCCGCTGGCCGGGATCGCGTCGGGGGCGAGCGGCAGGTCCTCGTCGGCGCGCGGCGGACGCCCGTCGGGCACGGCACCCAGCTTGCGGCCGTCGCCATCCAGCAGCAGCAGCCGGCCGGCATCGCCCACATCGACCGAGCGATAGACCCGGATGAAATAGGCGGGATCGACCGCCGCCCCGACCACACCGATCAGCCGGCCATCCGTGCCTCGAACCGCGCGGGCCGTCGGCACATACCAGGCCCCGGTGACCTCCCCCAGAACCGGCGGATCCATCAGCAGCCCGCCGGTGCCGGCAATGGCGCGGGCGAAATAGGTGCGGTCGGCGACCGAAATCACGGGTGCCGGAAAGCCATGGGTGAGCTGGACGACCTGGCCTGCGGGATCGACCAGCCACAAGGCCTTGATCTGCGGCGTGTCGGCGGCGATGCGGGTCAGCCGGTCGAACCATGCCCGATTCAGACGGTCGGGCAGGCTGTCCTGCGCCCGGATCTGGTCTTCCACCCGCGCCATTTCGATGTCCACGGCATCCATGGAGCGGGCGGCATGTTCGGCCAGCAGCAGGGCCAGCCCGGTGGCGCGTCGGCCGGCATCATGCATCGCGGCGGTGTGCGAGCGCCATCCCTGGATCACCACCAACCCCGCCAGGATCACCCCCACCACCACGGCCGCGACGGTCAGCGATCGAACAAGGGTTGCCGGGCGGTCCTGATGCATGGCGGGTTCGGGGTCCGATGGCGGATGAGCGGTGGCACGGGTGAGCGGTGGCACGGGGCGGTTGCGGGCGGTTCCGGGGTGGCTCTGTCACGCGACAAGTGTGGCATGTAAAATCGCGGGGCGCGAGTGGCGGCAACGTCACACGGCGGCCCTGCCCTGCCGGGATGGCGTCAGCCTGTCGGGACCGGGCGTCGGGGCGGGCCGCTCGCCACAGCGCGGGAGGTCAATGCATGCAGGCACTTGACCCGGAGGCGCCGGCACACGATATGTGAAGCCAGAAGCCTGAGAACGCGCCGGGCATTGATTGAGCGCGTCCCGTTGACGGGAGGTCGATCGCCATGCAGGTGTCGCCGAACGCCGCCTTTCTGAACGCCCAGACCGTGGCGCCGATGCAGGTCGCGGGCTATGCCGATCGCGATGGCCGCCAGACGATCGAGGCTGTCCCCGCCGCGGGCAAGGTTGAGGCCGATGCCGAGCGCAATCGCCCGCCGCTGCCAACCAGCGGCCGCGGGCAGGTGGTCGATATCATCGCCTGATCAGCCCCGCTGCACCCTGACGGGCCGGCCATGGCCGGCCCGGTCCACGCATGTCGACAACGCCGCCATCCATCCGGATGGCGGCGTTGTCGTGTGACGCGCATGGCCGCCTCTGGCGCTGTCGCGGGCGGGATCATGCCGGGTGCGCTTGACCGGCCGCGCGGGCCGTGGTCATCCTTGTGCCAGCACGCGCGTGGCCGGCTGTGGCCCCGCGCCCGCCATGCCGGCGCCCATCGCGGGGAGACCTATCGCGGGGAGAGTGGGGCGACCGGCCGAACCGTCACCGGATGGCGGCATCAACGATATCAGGGAAGGGCGTCAGTTCATGACCAGTCTCACTCGTCTGCGCAGCCTGCGCGGCACCCGTGTCGCGGCATCGCTTGCCGCGCTGGCCATTGCGGGTCTGGCCGCCGGCTCCGGCGTCGCCGCCGAGACCAAATCGGTCGCGATCACGCAGATCGTCGAGCATCCGGCGCTGGATGCGACCCGCCAGGGTGTGCAGGACGCGCTGAAGGCGGCCGGCTGGGAGGTCGGCAAAAACCTGGAATGGGACTATCAGAACGCCCAGGGCAATGTAGCGACCGCCGGCCAGATCGCGCGCAAATTCGTGGGCGACGGCCCGGACGCCATCGTTGCCATCGCAACCCCCTCGGCCCAGGCGGTGGCGGCCGCCACCCGCGACATCCCGCTGGTGTTCTCGGCCGTGACCGACCCGGTCGGCGCCAAGCTGATCAGCAACATGGAGAAGCCCGGCGGCAATGTCACCGGCGTCTCCGACCTGTCGCCGATGGGCAAGCATCTGGAACTGATCACCCGCATCACCCCCGACGCGAAGCGGCTGGGCGTGATCTACAACCCCGGCGAAGCCAATGCCGTGGCGCTGGTGGATCTGATCGAGAAGACCGCCGGCGATTACGGCATGACCGTGTCGAAGGCCGCCGCGACCAAGTCGAGTGACGTGCTGACCGCAGCGCGCTCGCTGGTCGGCAAGGTCGACGTCATCTATGTGCCCACCGACAACACCGTGGTCTCGGCGATCGAGAGTGTGGTGAAGGTGGGCCAGGATGCCGACATCCCGGTCTATGCCGGCGATACCAATTCGGTCGGTCGTGGCGCCATCGCGGCGGTGGGCTTCAACTATTACGACGTCGGCTATCAGACCGGCGAGATGGTTGCGAAGATCCTGGGCGGCGCCAATCCTGGCGACATTCCAGCCTCGACGGTCGAGAAGCTGGAACTGTACCTGAACCCCGGTTCGGCCAAGGAGATGGGTGTCACCATCCCCGAGGCGGTGATCGCCGATGCCAAGGAAGTCGTGAAGTAAGCGGCGTCCGACAACAGGCATGCCAGCCGAACGCCGCCATGGAGCCTCCATGGCGGCGTTCGCGGTTGGGGCTCCGCTATGGCAGCGGCAATCGCAGAGGTTTCATCATTGGATGACGCATCGGCGAATTGGTTTCATTTGTTCTACAGCTCTGGTATGGGTTTCGCGGACGGCTTGCGGTGGTTCGGGGGATCGGCTACCACTGCCTGAAGCGCCGCCCCGGATCGGAGCGAGACGCGGAGATCGGGGGATATCCGCGCCGGGGCGTGTTCTGTTCCGGAAAACATGGCAGACGGGAATGCCTGCAACATGGTGCATGTGAGCCATCCGGTGCGGATCTGCGCCGGCAGCCCCGGGGGAGGGGTGCTATGAGCATGATCGCCTGGATGGGCGCGATCGAGACCGGCTTCGTCTATGGGCTGGTCGCGCTGGGCGTCTATCTGTCGTTCCGCATCCTGGATTTTCCCGACCTGACGGTCGACGGCAGTTTTCCGCTGGGTGCGGCGGTTTCGGCGACGGCGATCGTCAATGGCTGGGATCCGTTTCTGGCGACGGCGGTGGCGTTTCTGGCCGGCTGCGTCGCGGGGTCGATCACCGCCTGGCTGAACGTCAGGCTGAAGATCCTGAACCTGCTGGCCAGCATCCTGATGATGATCGCGCTGTATTCGATCAATCTCAGGATCATGGGCCGGCCGAATGTGGCGCTGCTGGGCGAGACCACGGTGCTGACGCCGTTCGAGGCGCTGGGCCTGCCCTATTACCTGATGACACCGCTGGTCTTCGGCGTGGTGGTGATCATCGCCATGCTGCTGCTGGTGCGGTTCCTGAACAGCGAGATGGGTCTGGCGATGCGCGCCACCGGCGCCAATGCCCGCATGGCCCGTGCCCAGGGCATCAACACCGCCGCCATGACCCTGACCGGCATGGCGCTGTCGAACGGGCTGGTCGCCGTGGGCGGGGCACTGTTCGCCCAGTCGCAGGGCAGCGCCGACGTCACCATGGGTGTCGGCACCATCGTGGTCGGGCTGGCATCGGTGATCGGCGGCGAGGCGGTGATGTCGACCCGCACCATCGGCCGGGCGGTGCTGGCCTGCATCGTCGGCGCCATCCTGTATCGGGTGGCGGTGGCGCTGGCGCTGAATGCGGGCTTCCTGGGGCTGACCGCATCGGACCTCAATCTGGTCACCGCCGTGCTGGTGGCCGCGGCCATGGTGCTGCCACGGATGCTGGCCCAGCGCCGGCGCCCGGCCGCGCGCGGGAGATCCTGATCATGATCGAGGCACGCAGCCTGCACGTGACCTTCAACCCCGGCACGCCGCTGGAAACCCGCGCTCTGCGCGGGCTGGACCTGACCATGGCCGAGGGCGAGTTCGTCTGCGTGATCGGATCGAACGGCGCCGGCAAGTCCACTTTCCTGAACGCGCTGTCGGGCGAGGCCTCGGTCGATGAGGGCCGGATCGTCATCGATGGCACCGATGTCACCCGCTGGCCCGCACGGCGCCGCGCCGGGCTGATGGCGCGGGTGTTCCAGGATCCGATGGCCGGCACCTGCGAAAAGCTGTCGATCGAGGAGAACCTGGCGCTGGCCTTCGCGCGCGGCACGACGCGGGGGCTTGGCCGGGCGGTGCGCGCCGACCGCCGCGACCGGTTCCGGGCCGCCCTGAAGCGGCTGGACCTTGGGCTCGACAAGCGGCTTGGCGACAGGATGGGCCTGCTGTCGGGCGGTCAACGCCAGGCGGTGAGCCTGCTGATGGCGACCTTGCAGCCGATGAAGATCCTGCTGCTGGACGAACACACCGCGGCGCTCGACCCGCGCACCGCCGATTTCGTGCTGGAGTTGACCCGCGACATTGTGGCGGAGGGCCGGTTGACCACGCTGATGGTGACCCACAGCATGAAACAGGCGCTGGAGATCGGCTCACGCACCGTGATGCTGCATGAGGGCCGGGTGGTGTTCGACGTCTCAGGCCCCGAGCGCGAGGGGCTGAAGGTCGAGGATCTTCTGGCGATGTTCAAACGCGTGCGCGGCGAGGAGTTGTCGGACGACGCGCTGCTGCTGGGCTGAACACTTGAACCGCCCCGGCGGCGCTGTCACTGTTGTTGCCTGATCGTCCGTTACTGTTCCGCCCGCCGGAGGCATCGTCCCTTGGAATTCTGCTCAGCCTGCGGCGGCCGCATCGCCCGACGTATCCCGCAGGGCGACAGCCGCCCGCGCCATGTCTGCACCGCATGTGGCACGATCCATTACCGCAACCCCAACATGGTGGTGGGGGCGGTGTGCGTCTGGGAAGACCGGGTGCTGCTAGCGCGCCGGTCGATCGCCCCGCGCGAGGGTTTCTGGACCGTGCCGGCGGGCTTTCTGGAGCTTGAGGAAAGCACCGCAGATGGCGCGCTGCGCGAGGTGTTCGAGGAAGCCGGCGCCCGCTGCACGGTCGACCGGCTGCTGGCGGTGTATGACATCCCGGAAATCCATCAGGTTCAGATCTTCTATCTGGCGACCATGACCCGCCCTGAGATTTCGGCCGGGATCGAGAGCGTCGAGGTGGGGCTGTTCACCTGGGACGAGATCCCGTGGGGCGAGTTGGCCTTCCCGACGGTGAAGGCGGTGCTGAAGGACTGGCAGCGCCTGCGCGATGGCGAGGCGGTTTCCCGCCGCGACTTCATCCGCCCGAAGCCGCCGGTGACCCTGCCCGACGACCAGAAAACCCCCGAGCAGGCCACCGACCCCGAACGCCCCAGCGAGCCGGTCGCTGAGACCGAGACGCCGCCGGCGATGGCCTGAACCGCCCGCCGTTGAAACACCACATCAATCGAACGCTTTATCAAAACGCCGTTTCAGACAACCCACTGTCTGGCCGGGTGAGACAAATCCTGTGCATGATCCAGGTGTGGAGAAGCGGGTGGCATTGACCGCCCGCCCCGGATCACCCGCGGAGGAAATGTCTGATGTCTTGTTATACGAAACAGTTGCGGCGGCTTGGCTGCGGCGTGTCGCTGGCCGTGCTTGCCCTGGCGGCACCTGAGCTGGCGGCGCCGGCCTTGGCGCAGGGCAGTGCGGCGCCGATCGCCGAATGGCAACTTGATACCGTCATCCAGCCCTCGCCCTTCCGGGGCGTGCACGGGCTGGCGGTGGCGCCCGACGGATCGGTGCTGGGTGGCAGCGTCGTGGGGCAGCAGATCATTGCCATCGACCCCAAGACCGGCGCCAGCCGGGTGATCGTCGACCGGCCGGCCGGCCAGGCCGACGACATCGTGATCGCGCCCGACGGCCGGATCGTGTGGACCGCTTTCCTGTCGGGCGAGGTGCGCGCGACGCCGGGCTCGGCGCTCACCGGCGGCGGCGCGCCGATCCAGGTGCTGGCGACCGGCCTGCCGGGCATCAACTCGCTGGATTTCGATGATGGCGGGCGGCTGTATGCGACCCGGGTGTTCCTGGGCGATGCGCTGTACGAGATCGACCCGACCGGCGCCACCCCCGCGAAACAGCTTCTGGAGGGCATGGGCGGGCTGAACGGCTTCGAAATCCAGGGTCGCACCCTGCGTGGGCCGCTGTGGTTCAAGGGCGATCTGGCGGAAGTGAACCTGGACGCACCGGCGGTGAAGGTCATCGCCAGCGGCTTCAAGGTGCCGGCGGCGGCCAATCTGGAGGCCGACGGCCATCTTCTGGCGCTGGACACGGTGACCGGCGAGGTGAAGCGGGTCGACCCGGCGACCGGCAGCGCCACCGTGCTGACCACGCTGAACCCGGCGCTGGACAATCTGGCGGTGGCGCCCGACGGCACGATCTATGTGTCGAACATGGCCGAAGGCGTGATCTATGCGGTCGATCCCAAGACCGGCAACCACAAGCCGATCAACACCGGCGGTCTGGCGGTGCCCGGCGGTCTGGTGGCCGTGACCACGCCCGGTGGCGGCACGGTGCTGCATCTGGCCGATCTGTTCGCCTATCGGACCATCGATGGCGACAGCGGCGAAGTGGCCGATGTGGCGCGCGCCTATGCCAGCAATCTTGAAAACCCGATGAACGCCAATGCCGATCTGGGCCGCATTCTACTGACCAGTTGGTTCGCCGGCGGCGTGCAGATGTTCGACCCCGCGACCGGGGCGGAGCTTGGCCATGTCAACGGGCTGGCGGCGCCGATGGACGCGCTGATGGCTGATGATGGCCATCTGCTGGTGGTGACCGCCGGCGGCACCATTCAGCGCGTGGCTCTGGATGGCGGCGCAGCACCAGCCGGTCAGGCGCCGGTGGTGGAGCATCTGGCGATGCCGACCCGGATGATCTGGTCCGGTCCGGAGCGCAGATCGGTCTATGTGGTGGAAACCGGGGCCGGACGGATCGTGGAAGTGCCGGTCGACGGGCAGGCGCTGCGGGTGGTGGCCGGTGGGCTGGATGCGCCCGAGGGTCTGGCCATGTTGCCCGATGGCCGGCTGGTGACGGTGGAAACCACCACCGGCCGGGTGCTGGCGCTGGACCCGGCCACCGCCACCGGCGAGCTGATCTCGACCGGATTGAAGGGCCGCGTGGGGCTGATGGGCACCGCCGGCATGCCGCCCGCCTATATCCCCACCGGCATCGCGGTGGACGACAAGGGCCGGGTGTTCATCGCCGGTGACAATGACGGCAGCCTGACACGCCTGACGCCGCGCTGATCGCGGCCGGCATCGACGAACGACACGAACGTGATGCTCAGTCCTGGCCGTCGGCGATATCGCCGGCGGCCAGGCTGTGCCGCTGGATCAGCGGCACCTGCGACATGCTGAACACCAGCGTCAGCGGCATGATGCCGAACAGCTTGAACCCGACCCAGAAATCGGTGGAGTAATTCCGCCACACGACTTCATTGATGATCGCCAGCAGCAGGAAGAACAGCCCCCAGTTGCGGGTGATCTTCAGCCAGCCGGCATGATCGAGCAGGAAAGCCCAGCCGACCAGCGGCTTCAACAGCGGCCGGCCGAAGGCGAGCCCACCCAGCAGGATCACGCCGAACAGGGTGTTGACCACAGTCGGCTTGATCTTGATGAACAACTCGTCGTCGAAGGCCAGCGCCAGACCGCCGAAGCCCAGCACGAACACGCCCGAGACCAGCGGCAGGATCGGCACCCGCCGCTCGCGCAGCCACGAGACGGTCAGCGCGATGGCGGTGGCGGCCATCCAGCCGGCGGTGCCATACATCAATCCGAAGCGGGCATTGAGCACGAAGAACACCACCAGCGGCCCGGCTTCCAGCACCAGCCGGGCGAGCCCGGTACCGGCGCTGGCCGGCGCTTGCTGCTGCGTTGTCTTAGGCTCGGTCATCGCTCCGGTCCTTCCAGTCCGACCAGGGCGCGCGCGAAGGCCCGGGCCTCGAACGGCTTCAGGTCATCGATGCCCTCACCGACACCCACGGCATGCACCGGCAGGCCGAAACGGTCGGCCAGCGCTACCAGAACGCCGCCCTTGGCGGTACCGTCCAGCTTGGTCAGCACCAGCCCCGACAGCGGCACCATCGACTTGAAGGTTTCGACCTGATTGATCGCGTTCTGGCCGGTGGTGGCATCCAGCGCCAGCACGATATCGTGCGGCGCACTGGCGTCGACCTTGCCGATCACCCGGATGATCTTCTGCAACTCGGCCATCAGCCCGGCCTTGTTGTGCAGCCGGCCGGCGGTGTCGATGAATACGATGTCGGCACCCTCGCGCCGGGCACGCTCCACGGCATCATAGGCAAGCCCGGCCGCATCGGCGCCGGTCTCACGCTTGAACACCGGCACCCCGGCGCGCTGACCCCAGATTTCAAGCTGTTCGACCGCAGCGGCACGGAAGGTGTCACCGGCGGCCAGCAGCACGCGGCGCCGGTCGGCGGCCGCGGCGGCGGCCATCTTGCCCAGCGTGGTGGTCTTGCCGGTGCCGTTGACGCCCACCATCACCACCACCCGCGGCCCGCTTTCGGCCCGGCTGAAGGCCAGCGGTATGGCCACCGGTTCCAGGATCCTGGCGATCTCGTCGGCGAGCAGCCCCTTGATCTCGTCGAGCCCCAGATCCTGGCCATAGCGACCCTTGCCCATCGCCGCCGTGACCTTGGCGGCGGTGACGGGGCCCAGATCGGCCTGGATCAGCAGCTCTTCCAGCTCTTCCAGGGTCTCGGCGTCGAGCTTGCGCTTGGTGAAGATCCCGGCGAGACCGTCGCCGATCCTGCTGCTGGTCTTGCGCAAGCCCGCCTTCAGGCGCGAAAGCCAGCCGCCCTTGCCCGTCTGCTCCTCGCTCAAGCAGTAGCCCTCCCTGGGATGTGCCGGTCCGCGGCATGGTGGTGGTCGGGGTGGCCGGCGCCAAGGATGTCACCGGCCAGGGTTTCGGTATCGGCGCCGGTGACGCGGATGGTGGTGATGCTGCCGGCCAGTGCCGGGTCGACCGGCTGGTTCAGCCGCACCAGGGCGAAGCCCTCGCTACGGGCGGTGACCGGGGTTTCGATCAGCACCGGCAGATCGCGGCCGATCTGGCCGCCCAGCCAGCGGGCAAGGCCCCGGGCACCGGCTTCGCGCAGCAGGCGGGCGCGCTCACGCCGGATGGCCACCGGCACCTGCGGCATGCGCGCGGCCGGGGTGCCGTTGCGGGCGGAATAGGGGAAGACGTGCAGATGCACCAGCCCCATATCGTCGATCAGCGTCAGGCTGTTCTCGAACATGGCGTCGGTTTCGGTGGGGAAGCCGGCGATCAGGTCGGCGCCGAACACGGCATCGGGGCGGATGCGGCGGACAGCCTCGGCGAAGGCGACCGCCTGGGCACGGCTGTGGCGGCGCTTCATCCGCTTCAGGATCATGTCGTCGCCAGCCTGCAGCGACAGATGCAGATGCGGCATCAGCCGGGGTTCTTCGGCCAGCGCCTGCATCAGTTCCGGGTCGATCTCGGCTGAATCGATCGACGACAGCCTGAGCCGGGCCAGATCGGGCACCAGCCGCAATACCCGGCGCACCAGATTGCCCAGGCTGGGCCGCCCCGGCAGATCGGCACCATAGGAGGTGATGTCGACCCCGGTCAGCACGATTTCGGCATAGCCGCGCGCCACCAGCTCGCGCACCTGCGCGACCACCTCGCCCACAGCCACCGAGCGGCTGTTGCCGCGGCCATAGGGGATGATGCAGAAGGTGCAGCGATGATCGCAGCCGTTCTGAACCTGCACGAAGGCCCGCGCGCGGCCGTCCAGCCCCTCGACCAGATGGCCGGCGGTGTCGCGCACCGCCATGATGTCGTCGACGAAGATCCGGGCCGGCTCGGTGCGGCCGATAAAGGCCGGCACCGGCGTGGCCGTGGCGCCGGGAATGGCGGCGGCTGTGGGCACAGGGGCCGCGCCGGCAGCCGTCAGGGCCTGATTGAACCGCTCGGGCTTCAGCTTGTCGTCATTGCCGAGCACGGCGTCGACCTCGGGCATGCCGGCCCAGGCGTCGGGGGCGATCTGGGCGGCGCAGCCGGTGACGATGATCCGGGCATCCGGATCGTCGCGGCGCGCGCGGCGGATCGCCTGTCGGGCCTGACGCTCGGCCTCGGCGGTGACCGCACAGGTGTTGAACACGATCGTCCGCCGCCCATCGGCCGCGTCGTCACCGGTGGCGGCACTGCCATCCTCTGCCGATATCCGGGCATGACCGCGCATCACCTCGCTTTCATAAGCGTTGAGGCGGCAGCCGAAGGTGATGATCCGCAGCGGATCGTCGGTCTGGTCGGTCATGACGGCATGCGATCGGAAGCGTGTGAGGGATCGGCAAGGTGTGCGGGGATCAGGCAAGCAGCGACGGGTCGAGTGTCCCCTCGAAGCTGGTCGCGACCGGCCCCGACATCAAGACGCGATTGTCATCGGTCCAGGTGATGGAAAGCGGGCCTCCATCCAGCACCACCTGAACCGTGCGGCCGGTGAGGCCGCGGCGGATGGCGGCGATGGCCGCGGCACAGGCGCCGGTACCGCAGGCGGCGGTGATGCCGACGCCGCGTTCCCACACCCGCATGCGGATGCGGTCGGGGCCGATCAGGTGCACCACCTCGACATTGGTGCGCCGGGGGAAAGCCGGGTGATGTTCCAATGGCGGGCCCAGCCGTTCAAGATCGACGGCTTCGGCATCGTCGACGAAGAACACCACATGCGGATTGCCGACATTCACCGCCACCGGATCGGTCAGCGGGCCTTCCGACACCCCATCCAGACGCAGGGTATCGGCCAGACGCAGGGTATCGGCCAGATGCAGAGTATCGGCCGGACCGGACAACGGGATCTGCTGCCAGTCGAGCCGCGCCGGGCCCATATCGACCGTGATCAGCCCCGCCGCGGTACCCTCGCCGTCGGCACTGGCCAGAAGATGGCCGGCGGCGGTGGCGATGGTGGTGCGGGCGAGCCCGGTTTCGGCCATCAGCAGAAAGCCCACGCAGCGCGTGGCATTGCCGCAGGCCTCGACCTCGCCGCCATCGGCATTGTGGATGCGCATCACCGCATCGGCACCACCCGCGGCGAGCGGGTCGTCCTCGGCCGGATCGATCAGGATGAACTGGTCGCAGCCGACCCCCAGCCGCCGATCGCTGATCCGGCGGATCTGGCGGGCGTCGAGCGCCAGGCCGCGGGCGGGGCCGCTCCGCCGGTCGATGACCACGAAGTCGTTGCCGAGCCCGTGCATCTTGAGGAACGGGATCCTGTTCATGACTGCGATCTTATAGGACCGCCCCGAAAGCGCGTCCAATCAATTCGGGCCATGGATTTCAGCCGCTTGACCGGTGATTTCATCGGGAACGGTACCGGCATGCGGCTCCACCAGCGCCTCGGCCGGCAGCAGGCAGGTGACTTCGGCGCCGCCACCCGCGGCATCGCCGATCAGGATATGGCCGCCGTGAAGCTCGATCAGGCTGCGCGCCAGCGGCAGGCCCAGCCCGACGCCTGCCTTGCGCTCGCCCCGCCGCCGGCGCCAGAAGCGCTCGAACACCTGCTCGCGCTCGTTCTCCGGGATACCCGGCCCTTCATCGGCGATGGTGATGGCAACCATCACGGGCGCATCGGTGTCGGCAACCGCGCCGGCAACGGCTGCCGCAACGGAACCGGGCGCCGGTTCGGCGCCGGGGGTGACGAGCCGGGCCTGTATCCGCACATGGCTGTCGGATGGCGTGAAACGCAGGGCGTTGCCCAGCAGATTGTACAGCGCCTGACGCAGCCGGAGCCCGTCGGCCATGATGACACCGGTCTGCGCCGGACAATCGAGGTCGATGGCGACCGAGGCGGCGCGGGCGCGCTGGCGGGCCAGATCGGCCACCGATCGCAGCAACTGGCAGACATCGACCGGGCGGCGGGTGAGAGTGACGTCGCCGGCATCGATCGAGGCCAGATCGATCATGTCGTTGATCAGCACCAGCAGGTGTTCCGAGGCATGAACGATGTCTTCGGCATAGCCGCGCTGGCGCAGGTTCAGGGTGCCGGCCATCTCGCTGGCCAGAAGCTGGGCGAAGCCGATCACCGAATTCAATGGTGTGCGCAACTCGTAAGAGACATGGGCCACGAATTCCGATTTCAGCCGGTCGGCTTCCGCAAGGGCCGTGGCCCGATCCCGCAATGCCCGTTCCACCCGGATGGTATCGGTGACATCGGCGATCGAGATCAGCGCCGCGCCATCGGGTAGCGGCGTCCCGGCGACCAGGAAGAAGCGGTCGTCCTGGAGTTCCAGCATGACCTCGCCACGCTTGCGTTCAGCCAGGGCATCGGTGACCACGCCGCGCAGCAGGCCCACATCTTCCGCGCGCGCCATCAGCGGCCGCGCCGCCTGGGCCACCCGTTCCAGCGGCGCCTCGGCCAGCCCGCGCCCGGGATCCAGCCCGCGCCCGGGGTCAAGATCCAGCAGCCGGCTGAAGGTGGAGTTGACCAGACCCAGCCTGCCATCGGCACCGATCACCGCCAGACCTTCGGCCAGACTGTCGATGGTGGCGCGCTGGACCGCGATCAGGGTGTTGTACGATCGCTCCAGCGCCAGCCGGTCGCTGACATCCTCGTAGATGTGCACCAGCCCGCCCTGGCGATGGGGTGCGATGATCACATGCAGGGTGCGGCCGTCGGGCAGATGGACCAGTTCCTCCATCGGCGCGAACAGGCTGGTATAGAAGGCCAGACGGTCGCGTTTCCAGGCGGGGAAATTGACCACTTCCGGCAGGCGCCGGGCTTCCCGCAGCCGCTCCAGCACCTCGGCCTCGCGCGGGCGCTGGTCCAGGAAGGCGGCATCCAGCTGCCACAGCCGGGCAAAGGCGCCGTTCCAGAAATTCAGCCGGGTGTCGGCACCATAGACGGCGATCCCGCTGGTGACGCTTTCGAAGGCCTCGATATAGCCGGCCTCGGCGCGTTCGAGCTCGGCTTCGGCTTCGGCGAGGGCGGTGGTGTCGAGGGCGAGACCCACGGCCGGACGCTCGCCCGCAGGCGGCAGTTCGATCACCTCGAACACCCGGCGGTTGCCATGGGTGACCAGGGCACGACGTTCGCGCAGTGGCGTGCCGCGATCGCGGGCGTTGCGTGCCAGGGCGCGGGCCTGGCCGATCAGGGCGCGGGTGGCAAGCTCGGGCCCGCCGCCATCATCGTCCATCGGCCCCAGGCTGTTGAACGCGGCGTTATGTCCGGCGATCTCGTTGCCGACCCCGCGCCACCAGACCGGCAGCGGCAGCGCATCGAAGACATGGGTCAGCAATTCTGCGCGGGTCGACGCGGCGTGGGATTCAAGCCGGGTGGTCGAATGCAGCCGGCGCTCCGCGGCGAGTTCTGCCTCGGCGCGGTGGGCCCGGTCAGACATCTGGCGGAAGCGGGCCCGGGTTCTGAACACGATCATGACGAGACCGGCACAGAGGACGACGAGCGGTGCTATGACGATCAGATCCATGGGCCAGAGTGTAGGCCATGCGCGCGCACGGCCGCAATCACGGCCACGATGGCCATGGCAGATCGGGAACCTGAACGCAGATCGCCGCCGCGGGGGTGATCCCTGCGGCGGCGATATGGCTTGAGTGACGGGTGTCAGACCCGGGCTGTGGCGGTCAGTAGCGATAATATTCCGGCTTGAACGGGCCCTCGGCGGGGATGCCGATATAGGCGGCCTGTTCGGCCGACAGCTTGGTCAGCTTCACGCCCAGCTTTTCCAGATGCAGCGCCGCGACCTTCTCGTCGAGATGCTTGGGCAGGGTGTAGACCTTCCTGTCATAGGCGGCGGCGTTGGTCCACAGCTCGATCTGGGCCAGCACCTGATTGGTGAAGGACGCGCTCATCACGAAGCTGGGATGGCCGGTGGCGCAGCCCAGGTTGACCAGCCGGCCCTTGGCCAGCAGGATCAGGCGCTTGCCATTGGGGAAGCTGATCTCGTCGACCTGCGGCTTGATCTCGTTCCACTCGTAATTCCGCAGCGCCGCGACCTGAATCTCGCTGTCGAAATGACCGATATTGCAGACGATCGCCCGATCCTTCATGTCACGCATGTGATCGAGGGTGATGATGTCGACATTGCCGGTGGCGGTGACGAAGATGTCGCCCTGAGGGGCCGCCTCTTCCATGGTGGTGACCTGATAGCCGTCCATGGCGGCCTGGAGCGCGCAGATCGGGTCGATCTCGGTGATCAGCACCCGGGCGCCCTGGCCGCTGAGTGCCTCGGCCGAGCCCTTGCCGACATCGCCATAGCCGGCGACGACCGCGACCTTGCCGGCCAGCATCACGTCGGTGGCGCGCTTGATGCCGTCGATCAGGCTTTCGCGGCAGCCATAGAGGTTGTCGAATTTCGACTTGGTGACGCTGTCATTCACGTTGATCGCCGGGCAGGCCAGCTTGCCCTGCTTGGCCATCTCATAGAGCCGCAGCACACCGGTGGTGGTCTCTTCCGAGATGCCGCGGACATCCTTGATCAGATCGGGATACTTGTTGTGCATGATCAGGGTCAGGTCGCCGCCATCGTCCAGGATCATGTTGGGCGTCCAGCCATCGGGCCCCTGAATGGTCTGCTCGACGCACCATTCATACTCCTCCTCGGTCTCTCCCTTCCAGGCGAAGACCGGGATGCCGGCGGCGGCGATGGCGGCCGCGGCCTGATCCTGGGTCGAGAAGATGTTGCACGACGACCAGCGGATCTCGGCGCCCAGCGCGATCAGGGTCTCGATCAGCACGGCGGTCTGGATGGTCATGTGCAGGCAGCCGGCGATGCGGGCACCGGCCAGTGGCTTGGCCGCACCGTATTCGTCGCGCAGCGCCATCAGGCCCGGCATCTCGGTTTCGGCCAGCGAGATTTCCTTGCGGCCCCACTCGGCGAGGCTGATGTCCTTGACCTTGTAGTCGGTGAACGTGGTCATCGAGGGCGCTCCATAAATGCGGGCGGTGCAAAGGTCATTCGGGCGGTGCCAGGGCCAGATGCGGCTGCGGGCAAACCGAAATCCGGACGCACGGAGCCTCCCGCACGACCATCAGGTGCATCCGTTATAGCCCCGACCGCCGCCCGGCGGCAAGGGAATATAAAGCTATCTTTATATGGTAATATGCAGAGCGTGCGGTTGCATGCGGTGGGTGCCGTTGCCACCCACTGCGGCATAAGGTTATTCGTCTTCCTCGAACCGCGCGGCGACCAGGGCGACCAGGGTGTCCATGGCACGGGCGGCGTCGGGGCCGCTGATCGCGATGTCGATGGTGCAGCCGGGGCTGGCGGCCAGCATCATCAGGCCCATGATCGACCGGCCCGACACGGTCTGGCCGCTGCGGGTGACCTGGATGTCGGAGGTAAAGCTGTCGGCGGTCTTGACGAATTTGGCCGCGGCGCGGGCGTGCAGCCCGCGGCGGTTGACGATTTCAACCGTGCGGGTCAGCGGTGCACCGACGCTTTCCGCCGGCGCGCCGGACCCATCTGTCCCCTGTCCCCCGATCCCCACCCGCATGGCTCAGCGACCATCGCCGGCGAGCAGGGTGCTCGCGACATTGATGTATTTGCGCCCGGCATCCTGGGCGCTGACCACGGCCTTGGCCAGCGGCTCGGTCTCGCGGACGCTGGCGAGCTTGATCAGCATCGGCAGGTTCACACCCGCGATCACCTCGACATGCGCCCGGTCCAGGATCGAGATCGCGAGGTTCGATGGCGTGCCACCGAACATGTCGGTCAGCACGATCACCCCGTCACCGCCATCCACTGCCGCCACGGCATCGATGATGTCCTGGCGGCGCTTCTCCATGTCGTCATCGGGGCCGATGCAGATGGCACGCATGGCTTTCTGATGGCCGACAACATGTTCAGTGGCGGCCACGAACTCATCCGCAAGCCGGCCATGCGTCACCAGTACCAGACCGATCATCGGTTCTGTCGTCACCTTGGTTGCGGAGGGTGCTGTGGCGGGGATCCCCCCGGCGCCTGACGGCCCCGGGCCACGGCCCCTCGTTTCAGGATCGATGCTGCGTCCCAGGCGGCACCGGCCGCAATCCGCCGGGTTCCGGCAGGTCGCGATGGCGTACTGTAACCCGCCACCCGTCCCGCCTCAATTGCTCTGCGAGACGTTCGGTCACGAACACTGATCTATGCTGGCCGCCGGTGCAACCAATGGCGATGGTGAGATAGGATTTACCCTCGCGGGCATAGGCTGGCAGCAGCAGGCGGATCAGATCGAGGCTGCGATCAAAAAACGCCCCGAACAGCGGATCGGCCGCCACATGGGCACCGACGGCGGCATCGAGGCCGGTGAGCGGGCGGAGCAACGGATCGTAATGCGGATTGGACAGAAACCGCACGTCGAGCACCAGATCGGCATCGCGGGGCAGGCCGCGACGGAAGCCGAACGAGGTGACGGCAAGCTGCAGACCGGGCGAGCCGCCGAAGGCGAACAGTTCCGCCGCCCGGCGCCGGAGGTCGGTGAGGCTGAATTCGCTGGTATCGAGCACGACATCGGCGCGATCGCGCAAGGGCTGGATCAGCGCGCGCTCGTCGCGGATGCCATCCTCGACCGGCCGGTCATCGGCCGCCGACAGTGGATGCCGGCGGCGGGTTTCGGTATAGCGGCGATAGAGCACCTCGTCGTCGCAGTCCAGATAGACCATGGTGGTGACGAGGCCCGGCACACGGGCGATCTGCGCCAGCGACTGTTCGACCGCCGCCACATCGAAGCCGCGGGTGCGGACATCGATGCCGATGGCCAGCGCATCGCCCGGGGCCATCGCCTCCACCGCCGGCGCCACCAGCCGCACCGGCATGTTGTCGATGGTCTCGTAGCCCAGATCCTCGACCGATTTCAGCAGCGAGGTGCGCCCGGCGCCCGACAGGCCGGTGATGATCAGCAGCCGGGCCGTGGAGGCCGCTGCAAAGGCGGATGAGGCGGCAGGATCCGGACGGCTGTCGATGGTCATGCATGCCTCCGCGCGGGCTCGATCTCGGCCGAGAGTGCCGCGCGCAACCGGGCGGGGGCCGATGCCTCCACCGCCACCAGGTCGATCACCGGCACCGCGATGCCGGCCAGATCCAGATGGCGCCGGCCGGGCAGGCGCTCGATCGGGTGGCCGGGCGGTCGCAGTTGCGCCACCAGCCGCACCGGTGCCTGATCGGCAGCACCGACCCTGAGGATGCCGACGCCCCGGACCTCGATCAACCCGAAAAGCGCACGTGGCGCGCGCGCGACCGGCCAGCGGTCATCATCCGTCGCGGGCGGGCTGATGATCACGCGGTCGTCGGCGACGAGCTCGGCGCCGGCATCGATCAGCCGCAGGGCCAGATCGGATTTGCCGACACCACTGTCGCCGATCAGCAGCACACCGGCGCCGGCGATCCGCACGCAGGTGGCGTGCATGCTGGGAAGGGGTGCCTCTGGCGGGACGGCTGCGGGGGGGCCGGTTCCGGTCGACATAGGCGGCGCTGTCCAATATGGATGGGCCGATGCGGGGGGCGATCCGCCCGGAGCCGGGATCAGGCGGCCTTGCTGGAAGCGTCGTCGATCAGCAGTGCATAGAGGGCATCGGCGGTGTCGGAGCCGCGCAGCTTGTCGCAGACCCGCTCGTCGCGCAGCAGCCGCGATACCCGCGCCAGCGCTTTCAGATGATCGGCCCCGGCCGATTCCGGGGCCAGCAACAGAAAGATCAGGTCGACCGGCTGGTCGTCGACGGCATCGAAATCGATCGGCCGTTCCAGCCGGGCGAACAACCCCTGAACCCGCTCCAGCCCGGCAAGCCGGCCATGCGGAATCGCGACGCCGTTGCCGACGCCGGTGGTTCCCAGCCGCTCGCGTTCGAGCAGGGTTTCAAAGATGGTTCGCTCGTCGATGCCGGTAAGTTCCGCCGCACGCTGCGACAGATCCTGAAGAACCTGCTTCTTGCTGCTGGACTTCAGGGATGCGAAGACCCCTTCGGCGCGCAGCAGATCCGCGATCTCCATGACAACAACCTCTTGTCGGAAAGCCCGTGGCCCTGGTCTGAAGATGCGCCAGGGCTCAACAGTGCCGGGGCTCCGAAGTGATTGGCGCCGGGGAACGGTCCCATGTCTGGTCCCTGCCCCCCGGTTGCCGCGCTCCGGGGCAACCGGCCCCGAAGCGGTGGCCGGGACGGTCAATCCGGAATGCGCGGATCCACCCAGCCGATATTCCCGTCGTCGCGCCGATATACAAGATTGAGGCCGCCATGTGCCTTGTTCCGGAACAGCAGCGCGCTCTGATCGGCGAGGTCCATGTGCATCACCGCCTCGCCCACCGTCAGCGACAGGATCGCGGTGTCGGTTTCGGCGATGACCACCGGGTGGCCGGTGGTCGCGTCCTCACGCTCGACCGGCTCGTCCTCCTCGGCGGCCAGAACGTAGGCGCGGGCCGGGATGGATGCAAATGAATTCTGTGCAGCCTCGGCCCGGCCGTCGTTGCGGTGATGATCCCTGAGCCGGCGCTTATAGCGTCGAAGCTGCTTTTCTGCGCGATTCAGCGCCTGATCGAAGGCGACATAGATCTCGTCGGATTGACCCGATGCCTTCATCATCACGCCACGCCGGGCATGAACGGAAATATCGCAACGGAACAGGTGCGCATCGCGACCGAAGGCGACCTGGGCATCGATGGCGTCGTCGAAATACTTGCTGACACCGCGATCCAGTTCTTCGGCAACGTGGCTGCGCAAGGCATCGCCGACGTCGATCTGCTTGCCTGAAACGGTAAGCTGCATGGTCCCTCGCCTGTCGCTTGTCCGCGGGCCGGCCACGGGGGGCCATGACGGATGGCAGGCTGCCGACCGTTGTGGCCGATCCGGCGCGGATCGTTGACGGAGGTCCGCGGCCGGTCTCCCCTCCGGACGCGGCCCCTTCCATGGGGGCGGCGGCGATCGGCTCAGCGCTTGGCCATCTTGGCGCGACGGCGCTGGACCGACGATCCGATCCCCATCCCCTCCCGATACTTTGCGACAGTTCTGCGCGCGATGTCGATGCCATCCGCCGACAGAAGCTCAACGAGCTTGTCGTCGGACAGGATCGCAGTGCCGCTTTCGCTGTCGATCATTTCCTTGATCCGGTGGCGCACCGCCTCGGCCGACACCGATCCCTGGCCGTCGGCGGTGGCGATGGCGGCGGTGAAGAAGAATTTCAGCTCGAACAGCCCGCGTGGGGTGGTCATGTACTTGTTCGCGGTCACCCGGCTGACGGTGCTCTCATGCATGCCGATCGCGTCGGCGATGTCACGCAGGGTCAGCGGCCGGAGATGGCGGATGCCATGGGCGAAGAACCCGTCCTGCTGACGGACCAGTTCGCCCGCCACCTTCAGGATGGTGCGCGCCCGCTGGTCCAGCGCCTTGACCAGCCAGCTCGCGGTCTGCATCCGTTCCGAAACGTAATCGCGCTCCACCTTCGACTTCACCTGCGATGAGATGACGGTCGCATAGGCATGGTCGATCAGCACCCGTGGCAGGGTCTCGGGGTTCAACTCGATCTGCCAGCCGCCATCCGGGCGCGGTTTCAGCAGGATATCGGGCACCACGGTCTGCATCGGCTCGGCGCCATAGCAAAGCCCCGGGCGCGGGTCCAGGGCCCGGATCTCGCGGACCATGTCGTCGAGGTCGTCGTCATCGACCCCGGTCACCCGCCTGAGCCGCGCGCGGTCGCCCTGGGCCAGCAGGTCCAGATGCGCGAGCAGGGCCTGCATCGCCGGGTCCAGGCGGTCGCGCTCGGCAAGCTGCAGCGCCAGACATTCGGCCAGATCGCGGGCGAAAACCCCGGTCGGGTCCAGCCCTTTCAGCCGGACAAGCACCGCCTCCACCCGCTCGGGCTCGACGCCCATCATCTGAGCGGCCTCGGCGGGGGTGGCGGTCAGATAGCCGTTCTCGTCCAGCAGGCCGATCAGCACGATGGCGATCGCCCGGTCGATGCCGGTCGGGATCTCAACCGCGACCTGGTCTTCCAGATGACGCGACAGGGTGATCGACTGGCTGGTGCGGGCCTCGAAGCCTTCGTCGTCGCCATCGAAGTTCATGTCGCCGCCGCGACCGGCCGGGCCGCCGGCATCGAAGCCCAGCCCGGGATCCATGTCCATCTCGCGCTGGGCGGCGGTTTCCTGCCCCGGCGGCGGGCCGTCGCTTTCGAACATGCCGGACAGGTCGGTGTCGAGCGGCGCGTGATCGGCGTCGGGCATCATCCCGCTTGCCACCAGATCGCTGATATCGGTGCGGTCCTCGGCATTGAAGACGGTGTCGAAATCATCGCCGCCGACCGGTGTTCCATCGCCACCCGCGCCATCACCACCCGCGCCATCACCACCCGCGCCGTCGCCGCCAAAGCGCTCGCCCCCGGGATCGCCCCCCACCGTGATGGCGGCGGGCTCGTCGCGATCATCGGCGCGCACCAGCAGCGGGTTCTGGAGCAACTCATCGTCAACGAAAGCAGTCAGTTCAATATTATTCAACTGCAACAGCTTGATGGCCTGCTGCAGCTGGGGTGTCATCACCAGCGCCTGAGAGAGCTTTATGTCCAGTCTCTGGCTGAGCGCCATGCGCGTGTGATCCCTAGAGGCTGAAACGGTCGCCGAGATAGACCCGACGCACGTCGTCATTGGCGACGATGTCCTCGGGCGACCCCTCCATCAGCACCGTTCCGTCGTGCAGGATGTAGGCACGATCGATGATGTCGAGGGTTTCGCGGACATTGTGGTCGGTGATCAGCACGCCGATGCCGCGATGTTTCAGATGCGACACCAGTTCGCGGATGTCCGACACGGCGATCGGATCGATACCGGCCAGCGGCTCGTCGAGCAGGATGAAGCCGGGGTTGGTGGCGAGCGCCCGGGCAATCTCCACCCGCCGCCGTTCACCGCCCGACAGCGCGATGGCCGGCGTGCGTCTGAGATGGCTGATCGAGAACTCGGCCAGAAGCTCGTCGAGCATGGTCTCGCGCTTGTCGCGCACCGGCTCGGCGACTTCGAGGGTTGCCCGGATGTTGTCTTCCACCGTCAGTCCCCGGAAGATCGAGGCCTCCTGTGGCAGATAGCCGATGCCGAGCCGCGCGCGGCGATACATCGGCAGGGCGGTCATGTCGTCGCCATCGAGCAGGATGCGGCCGTAATCGGCCGAAATCAGCCCGGTGATGATGTAGAAGCAGGTGGTCTTGCCGGCGCCGTTGGGGCCAAGCAGCCCCACCGCCTCGCCGCGTGCCACGTTGAGCGACACGTCGCGCAGGACCGGACGCTTCTTGTAATGCTTGCCCAGCGATTGCGCGACCAGCCCCGGCGGTACGGGGGCGGCCGGGTTGATCGGTGTGACGGGCATGGGCGCGGTCTGGCTGGAGGCGGTCACGATGTCGCGGCTCTCGATCCGTGGATGGCAAGGGTGGCAACGGATGCGCCGCCCGTGCGGGCGGCGTTCCGGCCCGTTTGGTTTCAGTTCCTCTTCTCGGGCACGAACAGGCCGCGGACCGGGCCCTTGCGGCCGCTTTCCAGCGTGCTGTTGCCCTTGTTCAGGTCCAGCACCAGCCGCTCGCCTTCAAGCTGGCTGCGGCCCTGGGTCAGCTTGACCGCGCCGGTGAGGGTGACGACGCCGCGTGATACGTCATAGATTCCCAGGCCGCCCCGGGCGCTTTCATTCGGGGTGATGATCTGGACGTTGCCCTCGGCCTCGATCTTCGAGATCTCGCCCGCGGCATCGGCCAGACCGCCACCGCCGGACGAGGCGGGGGCATCCGACCCGCCGGTGCCTGCAGTGTCGGCGGGCGGCGCCTGATTGGTCTCGCCGGACACATGGACCTTCAGCACGTCGGCATAGAGCGTCATGGTGCCCTGGACCGCCTTCACATCGCCGCGGAAGGTGGCGACCCGGTCGGCATCCGACCATTCCAGCGACTGCTGGGCGGTGATCTCGATCGGCTGGGTGGTGTCGATGCTGGTGGTGCGCAGCGCGCTCTGTGCCCGGGCGATACCGGGGGCCAGGGTGGTGCCGGCCGTGAGCGCGATCATGGCGGCCAGCGCCGCCATGATCAGGGGCAGAGGCCGCCTGCCGGCGCGGTGGGGCGCCGGGCCGGTTTCGGCCGGAAGGCTCAACGTCATGCTCGCTCTCAAGGTCATCTGTCCACGCCTGGGTAGCCCGTGACCCGCACGGGGCCGTCGAAGGTGATGGTCTCATGTTCCCGCCGGACGGTGAAGCCGGCGGCGTCGATCGTGCCCACGGGGCCGTGGGCCACCACCGCATGGTCGCCACGGATCGTGCCGCTGTCGAGATCGGCGGCCACATGTTCCGTCTGCATCGCATAGCCGGTCTCGGCGATCACCTCGACCTGGCCTTCCAGTTCCAGCCGCTCGTCGTCGCGGTTGAACGTGCCGCTTTTCGCCCGGATCGCGAGCCAGGTGCCGTCGGAGGCGGTCATATCGGCACGGATGACCTTCAGCGTCACCTCCGGGCTGTCGACCTCCGGCTGTGTCGCCTCGTCGGCCTCGACCCGGAACGGTTTGCCCTCGCCATCGACACCGGTGAACCGGGGCGCGATCATCCGCAGGGCGTCGACATCGTCGCGGATGATTCCGGAATATCCTATACGGCTGTCGCCGCCGACGCCCGTCAATTGCGACCACACGAGCACGAGCACGATCAACCCGCCGCCCAGCGCCGGCAGCAGGATGCGCGACAGGCGCACGAACCGGCTGTAGCGGCTGCGCCGGCGCGGACCCGCGGGTGCCGCCGGTGGCGTCATGGTCTTGCGGGACTGTGCCGGATCAGGCGCGGGCAGGGTGTGGCGGAGATCGTCACCGGCCATGGCTCAGGCCACCCCGGCGCGCAGGCAGTCGTGGACATGCAGGATGCCGGCCGGGCGGCCCTCGTCATCAACCGCGAACAGGGCGGTGATCTTGAAGTCGTTCATGATCGCCAGCGCTTCGGCGGCCAGCGCACGCACCCGGATGGTTTTCGGATCGGCGGTCATCACCTCGCCCACCGGCCGCGCGGTCAGGTCGGGGCCCATATGGCGGCGCAGATCGCCGTCGGTGACGATGCCGGCAAGCCGCCCCTGGCCGTCGACCACCCCGACGCAGCCGAAGCTTCTGGCGCTGATCTCGATCAGGGCTTCAGACATCGGCCGGTCGGGGGTGATCAGCGGCAGCGCCTCGGGTCCGTGCATGATGTCGGCGACCTTGATCAGCCGCGCGCCCAGCTTGCCGCCCGGATGAAACACCCGGAAATCCTCGGCGGTGAAGCCGCGCCGGTCGAGCAGCGCCATCGCCAGCGCATCGCCCAGCGCCAGCGTCATGGTCGTCGATGTGGTGGGTGCCAGCCTGAGCGGGCAGGCCTCGGGCACCGCCGGCAGGATCAGCGCCACATCGGCTGCTTCGGCAAGCGGGCTGCCGGCGCGGGCGGTGATCCCGACCAGCGGAATTGCGAAGCGCCGGGTATGGGCCAGGATGTCGGATAACTCGGGCGTCGCCCCGGAATTCGACAGCGCCAGCACCGCATCGCTGCGGGTGATCATGCCCAGATCGCCATGGCTGGCCTCGGCTGGGTGCACGAACTGCGCCGGTGTGCCGGTGGAGGCGAGGGTGGCGGCGATCTTGGCCCCGACATGGCCGCTCTTGCCCATGCCGGTGACGATCACCCGGCCGGTGGTGGCGTGGAGCCGGTCGACCGCGCGGCCGAATTCCACGCCCAGCCCCGCGCGCAACGCCTCAAGCCCGGCCGCTTCCAGCGCCAGGGTCTGCTCACCGGCGGCGATCGCCCGGCGGGTCGCATCGGCCATCGGCTCGGTATCGGCTGTCCGCTCGGTATCGGGCATGGGCTCGGCGTCGGTCATGGAAGCGGCTTCCGGATGTGGCGACGGACGGGGGCGGGGCGTTTCGACACCCAATATGGCGCCGCCGGCCCGGCCATACCAGTCCGGCCCCTGCTGTGCACCTGGTTCAGGATGAGCCGGGCTTCAGTGCGAGAAGATGTCGGGCTCGTCCCAGCCCATCAGGTCCAGGCGCGCGCGGGCGGGCAGGAAATCGAAGCAGGCCTGGGCCAGCCCGGTGCGCCCCTCGCGCGCAAGCATGTCGTCCAGCACCCGCTTCACCGCATGCAGGTGCAGCACGTCGCCGGCGGCATAGGTCTGCTGTTCCGGGGTCAGCGTGTCGGCGCCCCAGTCGGATGACTGCTGCTGCTTGGAAATCTCGGCGCCGATGGTCTCGCGCAGCAGGTCGCGCAGACCGTGGCGGTCGGTATAGGTGCGGATCAGCTTCGAGGCGATCTTGGTGCAATAGACCGGGCGGCAGTCGATGCCGAGCCGTTCATGCAGCACCGCCAGATCGAAGCGCGCGAAATGGAAGATCTTCAGCACGTCGGGCGATGACAGCAGGGCCGCCAGCCGCGGCGCCGTGGTCTGGCCGCGGGCGATGCGCACCAGATGGGCATCGCCGTCGCCCACCGACAATTGCACCAGACACAGCCGGTCGCGACGCGGTTTCAGGCCCATGGTCTCGGTATCGATGGCAACCGATGCCGGCAGCCCGAACCCCTCGGGCAGATCGCCCTCGTGCAGATGGATGGTCATCCGGCCGTCGCTCCTTCAGATGGCTGTCGCACGGGGCAGGTGGCTGTCGCACCGGGTGGCCGTGCCGCGTGGTGTTGCAGGGTTTTAGCGCATGCGCCCCCCATGCGCCAAGCCCGCAGGCCATCCGACCGCCCTGCTGCGTTTTTGTCACCGGCCGGCATGGGGCGGCCGGTTTCCCCGGCGGCTGCGCGGTTGCGGCGTTGCGTCATCGGCGCCCGCGGATTATGTGTAAGCCAGCATTGACGTGTCCGGCCATGGGACACGGAGGCCCACGGATTGCCGGCGCCCCTCGACGCCGCCGGACCAGACAGGGAGAGGGGTTGAGAGCCCATGAAAGATCGTCTCGTCACGGTATTCGGCGGCTCGGGCTTTCTTGGCCGCTATGTGGTCCGCCGGCTGGCGCAGACCGGCGTGCGGCTGCGCGTTGCGGTGCGGGATGCCGACCGCGCCCTGTTCCTGAAGCCGGCCGGCGATATCGGCCAGATCGCCATCGTCACCTGCGACGTCACCGATCCGGCGCAGGTGCGCGCGGCGCTGGCCGATGCGACCGATGCGGTCAACCTGGTCGGCATCCTGGCGGAAGGCGGCGGTGCCCGCTTCGACCGGGTGCATGCGGAAGGTGCCGGCACCATCGCGCGGGCTGCGGCCGATCTGGGGCTCGCCTCGCTGGTTCATGTCTCGGCGATCGGTGCCGACCCCGACAGCCCATCGGCCTATGGCCGCAGCAAGGCGGCGGGCGAGGCGGCGGTGCGAGCGGCTTTCCCCAAGGCCGTGATCCTGCGGCCCAGCATCATTTTCGGCCCCGAGGATGATTTCTTCAACCGCTTCGCCGGCATGACCCGGATCTCGCCGGCGCTGCCGCTGATCGGCGGCGGCACCAGCCGCTTTCAGCCGGTCTGGGTGGTGGATGTGGCCGAGGTGGTCGGGCGCGGTGTGGAAGAGCCGGCTCTGGCCGGGCGCACTTTCGAACTGGGCGGCCCCCGGGTCTATACCTTCGGCCAGATCCTGGAATACATCCTGACCGTGATCCGCAAGCATCGGGGGCTGATCCCGATGCCCTGGCCGCTGGCGGGGCTGGTGGCGAAATTGGGCGACCTGCTGCCGGCCGGCATCGCGCCGCTGACCACCGACCAGTTGAAGATGCTGAAGCGGGACAATGTGGTGGCCGAGGGTGCCGAGGGCTTCGCCGCCCTGGGCATCCGCCCGACCCCGATCGAGGCGATCGTGCCCGAATATCTGATCCGCTATCGCGCCTGGATCCACCGCCCGCGCGATGGTGCCGCCGAGAACTGAGACCGCGGTAGCCGGTGTGAGCCGGCCGCCAGGCATGTCCAGCACGCAGAACCGGCCGGCCCCGCATGGGGACCGGCCGGTTTTTTTATGGGGGATTTTCGTAAGGACGCGCGCGCAGGCCGGCTTCGTCGGATCAGGCCGCCAGCGACACCCCGACCAGGATCACGCCCAGGACCACGCGATAGACCACGAAGATGGTGAAGCTGGCCCGTTTCAGCCAGCCCATCAGGGCGGCGATGGCGACCAGGGCCGTGACGCAGGCAAGCAGGGCGGCCAGACCGGTATCGGCGGTGAGCACCGGCACCTTGGCCTCGGCGATTTCCAGGCCCAGCAGCAGGCCGGCGGCCAGGATGGTCGGGATCGAGATCAGCATCGAGAACCGGGCCGAGGCCTCGCGGTCGAAGCCGAGCAGGCGGCCGGCGGTCATGGTGATGCCTGAACGGCTGGTGCCGGGAATGATGGCGATGATCTGTGCCAGCCCGAAGATCAGCGCGTCGCGGAAACCGAGGCCTCGGCCGTCGGTGCCCATGGCGCGGGCCTGCGGGCAGCGCTGGTCGACGACATAGAGCGCCACGCCCCAGATGATCGACGACAGGCCCAGCACCATCAGCGATCGGCCGCCATGTTCCACCCAATCCTTCAGGAAGGGGGCGACGATCACGATCGGGATGGTGGCGATGATCACGTTCAGCGTCATCCGCGCCCCCGGGTCGGCGATGTCACCGCGCACCAGCCGGGCCAGACCGCCCAGCATCAGGACGACGTCCGCGCGGAAATAGATCATCACCGCGACCAGCGTGCCGATATGGACCGCGATATCGGCCGCCAGCCCCTGATCGGGCACGTCCAGCACCAGCGGCACCAGGATCAGATGCGCCGATGACGAGATCGGCAGGAATTCTGTGATGCCCTGGACGACCGCCAGAACGATGATGTGAAGAAGGGTCACGGGCGAGCCTCGGTCCTCTGCGAACGGATAAGAGCCGGCATATAATGGGCGGGTCGTCGTCGACATGGCGGCGGCCACGCCTCATATACCATGGCAGAGATGGCTGCGGCCAGATGCCGCGCTGCAACAGTCGGGCGGGTGCTGTGCGAGTAGAATTCCGCAATAGCAAGAGCTTGTCGGCATATAGGTCAGGAAATGCGACCATTATTCCGTCATTCGCCCGCTGACTACCTGCGAGTCGCTCGCAATTGGCCGACGGCATCATAAAAATAGTATCACATCGGACCTATTGGTCGGTTTTTGCTCGCCAGCCGGTTTCGGATGGCGTATATGACCTACGAAGGCCTCTGTGTGCGCGGGGCCGGGGCATCGCCATGTTCGGTCCGCCCCGCCAGCGCGCCCGGCGTCTTCCGTCCGCCCCCGGGGCGGACCCTGACGCCGCGGCTAAGAGCGACCCCGCTGCCGGAGCATGGTTCTCCGTCCAGCCAGTCGACCGGACGACGCCGCTGTCAGGGTCGGCACCGGGACGCCCGCCACCGGCACCGTTTCCGTCACCGGCGCCACGCCATCTGTGGATCAAGGCCACTGGGGCGGAGGGTCGCCTGTCGCGGATGCGTCGACAGCGCGGACGACTTCTGAACGACAGGCTGCAGAACCACCCACCGGGTGCATGGCACGGATCCTTGAGGGAGCGTGCCCGCATCCCAATGGACTTGCTTCACGAGCCGCACACCCGCGCCATCCGGGCGGAGCAGTGCGGACACCCGAACCCCTGCCGGGCCCGATGGCCCGGCCCACGGTCGAAGGACGAGGACCATGGCGCGCAAGCTGATGCAGTTCACCCGTATCGAGCAGAAAATGCCCGAGAAGCGGACCGCACAAACCCGCGCCCAAGATTTCGACGAGATCTACAAGGGTTTCGTGCCGGAACAGGCGGCGACGCAGGCGTCGCGATGCTCGCAGTGCGGCATTCCGTTCTGTCAGATCCACTGCCCGCTGCAGAACAACATCCCCGACTGGCTGAAGCTGACCGCCGAAGGCCGGCTTGAGGAAGCCTATGCCATCTCGTCGGCGACCAACACCTTCCCCGAGATCTGCGGCCGCATCTGCCCGCAGGACCGGCTGTGCGAAGGCAATTGCGTCATCGAGAAGGGCTTCAACTCGGTCACCATCGGCTCGGTCGAGAAGTACATCACCGAAACCGCGTTCGAGAATGGCTGGGTCAAGGCGCCGGCGCCGGCGCGCGAGCTTGGCTTGTCGGTCGGCATCATCGGCGCCGGCCCCGCCGGGCTCGCCGCCGCGGAGGCGCTGCGCAGCCGTGGCTATCAGATCCATGTCTATGACCGCTATGACCGCGCCGGCGGGCTGATGATCTATGGCATCCCGAATTTCAAGCTCGACAAATCGGTGGTGATGCGGCGCTGGAAACTGTTCGAAGAGGGCGGCATCCAGTTCCATATGGGCGTGGATATCGGCCGCGACGTGACCATCGCCGAGCTGCGCCAGCGCCATGACGCGGTGCTGATCGCGACCGGCGTCTATCACTCGCGCGAGATCAAGGTGCCGGGCGTGGGGCTGGACGGTGTGGTCAAGGCGCTGGATTTCCTGACCGCGTCCGACCGCATTCATCTGGGTGATGACCTTCCTGCGTCCGACCGTCAGGCGCTGACCGCGAAGGACAAGCATGTGGTGGTGGTGGGTGGCGGCGACACCGCCATGGACTGCGTGCGCACCTCGATCCGCCAGGGTGCCGCCTCGGTGACCTGCCTCTATCGCCGCAACCGGCAGAACATGCCCGGTTCGCAGCGCGAGGTGGCGAATGCGACCGAAGAGGGCGTCACCTTCGAATGGCTGTCGAACCCCGAGGCCTTCCTCGGCAATGAGCGGGTCGAGACGGTGCGCGCGGTGCGCATGCGCCTGGGCGCGCCCGACCCGTCGGGCCGGCAGTCGCCGGTGGTGGTCGAGGGCAGCCAGTTCACGCTGAAGGCCGATCTTGTGATCAAGGCGCTGGGCTTCGACCCTGAGGATCTGCCGGTGCTGTTCAACACGCCCGAGCTTGCCACCACCCGCTGGGGCACGCTGAAGACCGACATCCGCAGCTTCATGACCAATCTGGAGGGCGTGTTCGCCGCCGGCGACATCGTGCGCGGCGCCTCTCTGGTGGTCTGGGCGATCCGCGACGGCCGCGACGCCGCCGAGCAGGTCGACCGCTATATCCGCAACCGCATCACCGCCGCCGAACAGTCGGCAGCGGCGAGCTGAGCGCCTTGACGGGAGTCCGAGACATGTCCGAGATCAACCGTTCCTCCGCCGAGGCCTTCGTCGCCGATTATCGCCGCAACAAGGCGATGCTGGAAGCGGCCCATGCCTATAACCCCGCCGACGAGCACGATGCCTGCGGCGTCGGTCTGGTCGCGTCGATCGACGGCACGCCGCAGCGGCGCGTGGTCGAGGCCGGCATCACCGCGCTGTCGAACCTGATGCATCGCGGTGCGGTGGACGCCGACGGCAAGACCGGCGATGGCGCCGGCATCCATCTGCAGATCCCCAAGGATTTCTTCCGCGAGCATATCGAGCGCACCGGGCACAAGATGCGCGAGGGCAGCGAACTGGCCGTGGGCCAGGTGTTCCTGCCGCGCAACGACTTCGCCGCTCAGGAACTGTGCCGGACGATCGTTGAAAGCGAGATCCTGGAGCTCGGCTACACGATCTATGGCTGGCGCCAGGTGCCGGTGAACACCCGCGCGATCGGCGAGAAGGCAGCGGCGACGCGGCCCGAGATCGAGCAGATCATGATCGCCAACGACAAGGGCAATGACGTCGACGCCTTCGAGCGCGACCTCTATGTCATCCGGCGGCGGGTCGAGAAGAAGGCGCGCGAGGCCAGTGTCGCCGACTTCTATATGTGCTCGCTGTCCAGCCGCTCGATCATCTACAAGGGCATGTTCCTGGGCGAACAGCTGACGGTGTTCTATCCCGATCTGCTCGACGAGCGGTTCGTGTCGAATTTCGTGGTCTATCACCAGCGCTATTCGACCAACACTTTCCCGACCTGGTCGCTGGCCCAGCCCTTCCGGATGCTCGCCCATAATGGCGAGATCAACACGGTGCGTGGCAACAGCAACTGGATGAAGAGCCACGAGACGCTGATGGTCTCGGAGACCTTCGGTGCCGCGGGCGAGGACATCAAGCCGCTGATCCCGCAGGGCAGCTCCGACTCGGCCGCGTTGGATGCGGTGTTCGAGGCGCTGTGCCGTGCCGGTCGCTCGGCGCCGCTGGTGAAGCTGATGCTGGTGCCGCCGGCATGGTCGAAGGTGCCGGATGTGCCGGAGGCGCACCGCTCCCTCTATGCCTATCTGAACACCGTGATGGAGCCCTGGGACGGCCCGGCGGCGCTGGCGGTCTATGACGGCCGCTGGGTCGCGGCGGGCATGGACCGCAACGGCCTGCGCCCGATGCGCTATGCGATCACCGGCGACGGGCTGCTGGTGGTGGGCTCGGAAGCCGGCATGGTGCCGATCACCGATCAGGAGATCGTGCAGAAGGGCCGCGTCGGCCCCGGCGAGATCCTGGGCGTGGATCTTCAGGAGGGGCGGCTGTATCACGACCGCGCGCTGAAGGACAAGCTGGCGGGCGAGCATGATTATGCGTCCTGGGTGGGCAAGACCACCCGGCTCAACAGCCTGATCGATCAGGTGCCGGTGCCGCAGCCACGGTTCACGGCCGATGAGCTGCGCCGCCGGCAGCTGGCGGTGGGGCTGACCATCGAGGATCTGGAACTGATCCTTCATCCGATGGTGGAAGAGGGCAAGGAGGCCGTGGGTTCCATGGGCGACGACGCGCCGATCGCGGTGCTGTCGAGCCATTACCGTGGCCTGCACAACTTCTTCCGGCAGGAATTCAGCCAGGTCACCAACCCGCCGATCGACCCGCTCCGCGAGGAGATGGTCATGACGCTGGACACGCGCCTTGGCAATCTGAGCAACGTCTTCGCCCATGACGAAAGCCAGATGAAGATCCTGCTGCTCGACAGCCCGGTGGTGACCAACCGCGCCTATGCGGCCATGCGCCGCTACATGAAGGACCGCGCGGTCGAGATCGACTGCACCATGCCCGCCGAGGGCGGCGAGGGCGTGCTGAAGAAGGCGTTGGAGCGGATCCGCCGCGAGGCGGAGGATGCCGTGCGCGGTGGTGCCGAGCATGTGATCCTGACCGACGAACGCATGGACGACGCCAATGTCGCGGTGCCGATGATCCTGGCCGCCGGCGGGGTGCATACCCATCTGGTTCGCCAGAAGCTGCGGACCTTCTGCGCGGTGAACATCCGTTCGGCCGAATGCCTTGATGTGCATTACATGGCGGTGCTGATCGGCGTTGGCGCCACCACGGTCAATGCCTATCTGGCGGAAGAGGCGATCTATGACCGCCATCGCCGGGGCCTGTTCGGCGACATGTCGCTGGATCAGGCGCTGGAGAACTTCAAGCATGCCGCCGATCTGGGCCTGCTGAAGGTGCTGTCGAAGATGGGCATCTCGGTGATCAGCAGCTATCGCGGCGCCTATAACTTCGAGGCGGTGGGGCTGTCGCGGTCGCTGGTGGCCGAATTCTTCCCCGGCATGTCGTCGCGCGTCTCAGGGATCGGGCTTGCCGGTATCGAACGCAAGACCCTGCGCCAGCATGGCCGCGGCTTCACCGGCAGCACGTCGATCCTGCCGATCGGCGGCTTCTATCGCTATCGGGCCAAGGGCGAGGCTCATGGTCATGACGGCCGGCTGATCCACATGCTGCAGACGGCGGTCGCGAGCGACAGCTATACCCTCTACAAGAAGTACAGCGACGGCGTGCATGCGCTGGCGCCGATCCATCTGCGCGACCTGCTGGACTTCAAGACCAACCGCAAGCCGGTGCCGCTGGACGATGTCGAGAGCATCACCTCGATCCGCAAGCGCTTCGAGACCCCGGCCATGTCGCTGGGCGCGCTGAGCCCCGAGGCGCATGAGACGCTGACCATCGCCATGAACCGGATCGGCGCGCATTCCAACTCGGGCGAGGGCGGCGAGAGCCGCGACCGCTTCCAGCCGCGCCCCAATGGCGACAACGCCAATTCCGGCACCAAGCAGGTGGCCTCCGGCCGGTTCGGTGTGACCGCCGAGTATCTGAACAACTGCCGCGAAATCCAGATCAAGGTGGCGCAGGGTGCCAAGCCCGGCGAAGGCGGGCAGCTTCCCGGCTTCAAGGTGACGGTCGAGATCGCCAAGCTCCGGCATTCCACGCCCGGTGTGATGCTGATCTCGCCGCCGCCGCATCACGATATCTATTCGATCGAGGATCTGGCCCAGCTCATCTATGACCTGAAGCAGATCAACCCGGATGCCGAGGTGTCGGTCAAGCTGGTGGCCAAGTCGGGCATCGGCACGATCGCCGCCGGCGTCGCCAAGGCCAATGCCGATGTGATCGTGATTTCGGGCCACAATGGCGGCACCGGCGCCTCGCCCCAGACCTCGATCAAATATGCCGGTGTGCCTTGGGAAATGGGCCTGTCGGAAGCCAACCAGGTGCTGACGCTGAACCGTCTGCGTCATCGGGTGCGGCTGCGCACCGATGGCGGCATCAAGACCGGCCGGGACGTGGTGATCGCGGCCATGCTGGGCGCCGAGGAATTCGGCATCGGCACCACCTCGCTGGTGGCGATGGGCTGCATCATGGTCCGCCAGTGCCACAGCAACACCTGCCCGGTGGGCGTGTGCACGCAGGATCCGGCACTGCGCGCCAAATTCGACGGCAGCCCTGAGAAGGTCGTGAACCTGTTCACCTTCATTGCCGAGGAGGTGCGCGAGATTCTGGCGCAGCTGGGCGCGCGGTCGCTGAACGACATCATCGGCCGTTCGGATCTGCTGTCGCAGGTCAGTCGTGGCAGTGCTCATCTGGACGATCTGGACCTGAATCCGATTCTGGCCCAGGCCGATCCCGGTGAGCTGCCGCGCTATTTCTCGCTGCCCGGCCGCAACCCGGTGCCCGATACGCTGGACGCGCAGATGATCGTCGATGCCGCCCCGGCATTGAACGAGGGTGAGAAGATGCAGCTCACCTATAACGTCCGGAACACCCACCGCTCTGTCGGCACGCGGCTGACCTCGAAGATCGTGCGCCGCTTCGGCATGGACGGGTTGCAGCCCGGCCATATCACCGTGCGGCTGCGCGGCTCCGCCGGCCAGTCGCTGGGCGCCTTCGCGGTGCAGGGCCTGAAGCTGGAAGTGATCGGCGATTCGAACGACTATGTCGGCAAGGGCCTGTCGGGTGGCACCATCGTGGTGCGCCCGCCCTTCGTGACCAACCGCAAGAGCAACGAGAACGTCATCATCGGCAACACCGTGCTGTATGGGGCGACCTCGGGCGAGCTGTTCGCGGGCGGTCAGGCTGGTGAACGCTTCTGCGTGCGCAATTCGGGCGCGGAAGCGGTGGTCGAGGGCTGCGGCGCCAATGGTTGCGAGTACATGACCGGCGGCACGGTGGTCATCCTGGGGGCCGTGGGCCACAATTTCGGCGCCGGCATGACCGGCGGCATGGCCTTCATCCTGGATCGCGACGGCTCGTTCGAGCGGCGGGTGAATCCGGAAACCCTGGTCTGGCAGCGCATCGCCACGCCCCATTGGGAAACCGTGCTGCGCCGGCTGATCGAACGCCATGTCGAGGAAACCAAGTCGGCTTTCGCCCAGAACCTGCTGGACGACTGGGACCGCACGCTGGACCGGCTCTGGCAGGTGGTGCCGAAGGAGATGGTCTCGCGCCTGGAACACCCGCTGAACCCGGAAGAGGTGGAGGCGGTGACCGCCTGAGCGGGTGCCCGTCAAGGGCGCGTGATCTGACGCGTGTGGCCTTGAGGACGAGGCCGGACGACGGAACGGGAAGCGGCGGGCATCGGCAACGGTGCCCGCCGTTTTTGTGTATTGTGCCGGATGTCTGCGCCACGGGCCTCTCGATATCGACGATGGCCGCAGGCCATCGTCGACGCCGCGCGAACAGCCACTGGCGGTGGCGGGCAGGCGGGTCTAGGATCGCGCTGACGCCCGCCGCCGCCGATATCCGGGCGTCGACCATTTCCCCCCGCCGCCGGACCCCGCCGCCTCATGTCGTCTCGCCTGTCGGACCAGACCGTCTCGATAACCACGCCCTCGGCAACGCCGGCCAGCCTGGGGCGGCCGATCGCGGCGGCGCTGGGTGCCTATGTCACCTGGGGGCTGTTTCCGCTGTACTTCGCGGTGCTGTCGATGGTGCCGGCATCGGAGGTGCTGGCCAACCGCATCCTGTGGTCGCTGCTTCTGGTGGGGCTGATCGCCATGGCCGGCCGCCACCGGGCCGAAATCCGCTCGATCATCATCCGGCGGCGCATATTGGGATTGCTGTGCCTGAGCGCGCTGGCGATCGCCTGCAACTGGCTGGTCTATATCCATGCGGCGCAAAGCGGTCATGCGGTGGATGGCAGCCTGGGCTATTACATCAACCCGCTGGTCTCGGTGGTGCTGGGGGTGGTGTTTCTGGGCGAACGGCCGCGCGCCGCCCAGATCGTGGCCTTCCTGCTGGCGCTGGCCGGCGTCGTCTGGATTGCCGCCGCCGGCCAGGGGCTGCCCTGGATCGCGATCGCGCTGGCCTTGAGCTTCGGCGCCTATGGCCTGTTGCGCAAGATCGCGGCGGTGGGCGCCCTGGCCGGGCTGCTGATCGAAACCCTGGTGCTGGCGCCGCTGGCGCTGATCTGGCTGGCGGTGCTGTGGGGGCGAAGCGAGATGGCGATGCCCGCAGCCGATCCGGTCGTGGTGGTGCTGCTGGTCGCGACCGGCGCCGTCACGGCGGTGCCGCTGCTAATGTTCGGCTTTGCGGCCCCGCGTCTGCCACTGGGCTTGCTGGGCTTTCTGCAGTATGTAAACCCCACCTGCCAGCTAGCCGTCGCCGTTTTCCTGCTGGGGGAAACGGTCTCCGACGCCCATGGCGTCGCCTTCGTGCTGATCTGGATCGCACTCGCCTTGTATACCGGCGACGCGGTTCTGGCCCGGCGCCGATCTCTGCGCTAAAGTCCGCCCCATGCGCACACTGTATCATCACTGGCTGAACCCTGGTTGCCGCGCCGTTCGACTGGCGCTTGGCGAAAAGCAGCTCGACCACGACCTGCAGCTTGAAAAGGCGTGGGAACGCCGGACCGAGTTTCTGAGGTTGAACCCGGCCGGGGTGCTGCCGGTGCTGGTCGAGGCCGACGATACGGTTGTCGCCGGCCATCGCACCGTGCTGGAATATCTGGAAGAGGCCTATCCCGACCTGCCCCTGCTGCCCCGGCGGCCGGCCGAGCGGGCGGAGGTGCGCCGGCTGATCGACTGGTTCGATTACAAGTTCTCGGACGAGGTGACCCGCAACCTGGTGGGCGAGAAGGTCGACAAGCGGCTGGCGGGGCTGGGGCAGCCGACCTCGGCCGCGATCCGTGCCGGGCTCGCCAATATCAATTACCACCTGGAATATGTGGCCTATCTGACCGAGCGCCGCCGCTGGCTGGCCGGCGACCAGCTGTCGCTGGCCGATATCGCCGCCGCCGCCCATCTGTCGGCGATCGATTATCTGGGCGACGTGCCCTGGGTCCGCCATCCGGTGGCCAAGGAATGGTATGTCCGCATCAAGTCGCGCCCCGGCTTCCGGTCGATGCTGAAGGACCGGATCATCGGGATCGCGCCCTCGGCGCATTATGGTGACCTCGACTTCTGATCAGCCGCGGCCGCGCCGCAAGGGGCCGCCGCGCGACCTGGATACCGCCGGCTGGAGCGCCGCGATCCGGGCCGAGGCGCTGGCCCTGGGCTTCGATGCCGTGGGCTTTGCGCCGGCGCGCCTGCCCGATGCGGCCGGGGCGGCGCTGGACCGGTTCATCGATCTGGGCCGCCATGGCGAGATGGGCTGGCTGGCCGATCGCCGGGCGTGGCGGCGTGACCCGACCGCGATGTGGCCCGATGCCCGAAGCGCCATCGTGGTGGCGCAGGCCTATACCCCGGCACTCGACCCCGATGCCGCACCGCTTGCCAATCTGGCGCGGCCCGATCGGGGCAACATCTCGGTCTATGCCCGTGGCGACGATTATCACGCGGTGGTCAAGGCGCGGATGAAGCGGCTGGGTCGCTGGCTGTGGGACGAAAGCGCCATGCCGCTGAAGGTGTTCGTCGATACGGCACCGGTGATGGAAAAGCCGCTGGCGGCGCTGGCCGGGCTGGGCTGGCAGGGCCGGCATACCAATCTGGTCTCGCGGCGGCTGGGATCGTGGAGCTTCCTCGGCGTGGTGCTGACCGCGCTGGACGTGGCTCATGACCAGCCCCATGCCGATCGCTGCGGCAGTTGCCATGCCTGCCTGGATGCCTGCCCGACCGGCGCCTTTCCGGCGCCCTATCAGATCGATGCCCGGCGCTGCATCTCCTATCTGACCATCGAACTGGACGGGCCGCTGCCGGTGGAATTCCGCGGCGCCATGGGCAATCGGATCTATGGCTGCGATGATTGCCTGGCGGTCTGCCCCTGGAACAAGTTCGCGGCAGCGTCATCCGAAATGCGCTTGCAGGCGCGCCCGGCCCTGACCGCGCCGGCGCTGGCCGATCTGGCCGGGCTGGACGATGCGGCCTTCCGCGCCCTGTTCGCGAAGACCGCCATCAAGCGCATCGGCCGCGACCGCTTCGTGCGCAACGTGGCCATCGCCATCGGCAACAGCGGTGATCCGGCCCTGGTGCCGGCGCTGATGGCGTTGCTGGATGATCCGGCGGCGCAGGTGCGGGCGATGGCGGTCTGGGCGGCGGCACGGCTGCTGCCGGCGCCGGCCCTGCGGGCCGAGGCCGCGCGCCGCGCCCCCGCCGAAACCGATGAGGACGTGCTGGCTGAATGGCGCCGCGCCGTCGCCGCTGACAAGGAGCCTGATGCATGACGACCGACGAGCCGATGGGTGGGCCGACCGATCCTGTGGCCCTGCTGGCCCCTGTGGCGCGCGGCGGCGCCCTGCTGTTCTGCTTCGGGCTGGGGTTTTCGGCGCGGGCGCTGGCGGCTGCCTGGATGGCGGCGGGGGGGCGGGTTGCCGGCACCTGCCGGGGGGCGGAGAAGCAGGCGCTGCTGCGGGGGCAGGGCATTGCCGCCCATCTGATGACCGGCGACCGGCCGATGGATGCGGCGGGCCTGGCCGATCTGGGCCGGGCCGTGGCGATCCTGTCGTCGGTGGGGCCCTCATCGGTGATGCAGGCGCGGGAGGATGGCGGCCCAGCTGACGGCGCGGCCGACCCGGTGCTGCGGCTGCATGGCGCCGATATCGCGGCGGCGGCCGCGGCGGGTCTGGCACGGGGGGCGGCACCCTGGATCGGCTATCTGTCGACGACGGGCGTCTATGGCGATCATGGCGGCGGCTGGGTGGACGAGAGCACGCCCACGGTCGATGCGGGCGGGCGCGGTGGCCGGCGGGTGGCGGCGGAACGGGCATGGGTGGCGCTGGCCCCGGCGGCCCCGGCGCATCTGTTCCGGCTGGCCGGGATCTATGGTCCCGGCCGCTCGGCGCTGGATACTGTGCGCGCAGGCCGCGCCCATCGCGTGGTCAAGCCCGGTCAGGTGTTCTCGCGCATTCATGTCGACGACATCGCAGCCGTGCTGGCGGCATCGATCGCGGCCCCGGCGCCGGGGCGCGCGTATAATGTCTGCGACAACGAGGCGGCACCACCGCAGGACGTGATCCTGCATGCCTGCCAGCTTCTGGGAGTGACGCCACCGCCGGAGGTGCCGTTCGAACAGGCAGCCCTGTCGCCGATGGCGCGCAGTTTCTATGCCGACAACAAACGGGTCCGCAACACCCGCATCCGCGAGGAGCTGGGCGTGCGGCTGCGCTATCCGGACTATCGCGCGGGGCTGGCCGCACAGCTTGCGGCCGAACGGTCGCAGACAACCGGGCCAGCGCGGGCTTAACAAAACGACATCTTTTCGGGCGAGACCGCGATTGCCGGCTTGTGCAGGATAGCGGTATGTCGATCATCCATGACCCCGCAGATCCGGCCCCGCACGCTCCTCTGCCGGATGCCCCTGAACCGGGCATCCTGCTGGTTGAGGACGATCCGGGTATCGCGCGGCTTCTGGTCGAGATGCTGGCCGGGCAGGGGCTGCGGGCCAGAGCGGTGGGATCGGCCACGGCGATGGATGCGGTTCTGGCCGGGGGCGGCATCGATCTGATCGTGCTGGATGTGATGCTGCCGGGGGAAGACGGGTTCAGCATCTGCGCGCGGTTGCGCGCGCAGTCGGCGATGCCGATCATCATGGTGACCGCGCGTGGCGAAGATGGCGACCGCATCGCCGGGCTGGATATCGGCGCCGATGACTATGTCACCAAGCCGTTCAATTCCGGCGAGTTGGTGGCGCGGATCCGCGCCTTGCTGCGCCGCAGCCGGATGACCGCGGCGATGGCGGCGGCGCAGACGGCGGCACCTTTGCGCCCGCCGCCGCTCGGCTTCGCCGGCTGGCGGATCGACCTCGTCGCCCGGGTGCTGGAAGACCCCGATGGCGTGCGGGTGGCGCTGACCAGCGTCGAATTCGACATCCTGGCCGCCTTCTGCCGTCATCCAGGGCAGGTGTTGTCGCGCGATTTCCTGATCGAGCGGGCCAATGGCCGGCTGGCCGGAGCCGAGACCCGGACCGTCGACGTTCATGTCAGCCGCATCCGGCAGAAGATCGAGCCGGTGCCGCATGAGCCTGAATTTATCCGCACCGTGCGGCTGGGCGGATATGTGTTCACGCCGATGGTGCGACCGTGTTGAGCCGCCGGCCGGCCTGGTCTCTGGCCCGCCCTCTGGCCCGCCCTCTGGCCCGATATCTGGTGCCGCGCGGCATGACCACGCAGATCACCGCGATCGTGACACTGGCGGTGATGCTGGGGGCCGTGCTGACGGTGATCGCCATCACGTTGTTGTCGGATAGCGGCCAGAAATCGAGTCCGTCAGTGATCGCCGCGCGGGCTGCGATGATCGTTCAACTGGTCGATGCCTCGGCGCATCACGGGGACGTGGTCAGGATTGTCGAGACAGCCCGTGCTCAGGGCATCGACGTGGCATTGGTCGACGGGCCGCCGCCTGCGAGGCGCGCCGACGGCGATGACGCACCGCTGCGCTCCGTGAGCTTCCGGCTGGAGGCTGGCTGGGGGGTGGATGTGGCGATGTGGGAGCGGTCGTGGGATCAGGATATCGAGACCGTGGTGGTGCCGGTGGCGCGCGATGCGCATCTGGTGTTTCGGATGCCGCTGCAAATGGGGGTGTGGCGCGGGATCGTCAGGATCGGTGGCGGCACCCTGGTCATCGTGACGCTGTTCGTGGTTTTGCTGTCGGTCTATGCCCGCCGCTGGATCGCGAGACCTCTGGATGCGCTGGCCGATGCGGCGGTGTCGTTCGGGCAGTCGCCATCGGATGACCGCCTGCTGAGCCGGCCGGCCCCGCGCGAGATCGTGAGGGTCGCGGCGGCGCTCGACGGGATGCGCACGCGCATCCGGAACCTGATCGATGATCGCACCCGCATGCTGGTGGCGATCAGCCACGACCTGCGGACACCGTTGACCCGGCTGGGCCTGCGGGCCGAGCGGATCGCCGATCCGGCGATCCGCTCGGCTATGCAGACCGATCTGGACCAGATCGGCCGGATGTTGAACGAGACCCTGGATTATCTGCGGGATGATGCCCGGACCGGCCAGATGATCCGCTGCGACCTGCCGAGCCTGATCACGACCACCTGTTCGGGCTTCGCCGATGTCGGCCATGGCGTGCGCTATGACGGGCCGGCCCGCCTGACCTGGACCTGCCGCCCCGGCGCCGTCGCCCGCGCGATCGGCAATCTGGTCGAGAACGGCGTGAAACACGGTGGCAAGACCGTGGTGGTCGGCCTGCACAGCGTGGATGGCGGGATCGAGATCGTGGTCGCCGATGACGGGCCGGGCATTCCGGCGGATCTGCGCGAGCGGGTGTTCGAGCCATTCTTCAAGGGCAACAGTGCCCGGGGCGGTGCCGGCCAGGCCGGCTTCGGCCTGGGCTTGTCGATCGCCCGCGATGCGGCGAGGCTGCATGGCGGCGACATCGCCCTGAACGACCGGCCGGAAGGCGGGCTGGTGGCGAGGCTGTTTCTGCCGGCCGCAGCGCAACATCTCTTAACATCATAGCAAGGTGCGAATGACCTTGATTCGGTCGTATTCTGAAGATCCTTCCTGCAGGACATGGAGCTTCAGATGAACGAGACCCTGCCCATGGTTGTGACAACCATCACGCGCCGCGGTTCCGGGCAGAATTATTTACGCGGTGCTGTGGTTCCAGCCCTGCTGGTGATGGCGGTGCCGATGTGCGCCGCCGGAGCGGAGCCTGAGCGGCGCGGCAATTGGAGTGTCACTCTTGGCGCCGGTGCGCTGCTGACGCCCGAATATGAGGGCAGCGATGAGATGACGGTGGAGCCGATCCCTTTCGTCTCGGTGGAGTGGAAGGACCGGGTGTTCTTCGACGTCCGGCGCGGGCTCGGCGTCAACGTCGTCCGCACCGACCGGTTCACCATGGGGCTGTCGCTGGGCTATCGTCCGGGCCGGGACGAGGATGACAACGACCGGCTGCGCGGGCTGGGCGACATCGACGATGCCGCCCAGGGCCATCTTTTCGCGAGCTATGAACTGGGGCGGTACCGTGGCCTGGGCACGGTCAGCCTTGGCGCCGAACTGGAGCAGGATTTCGGTGGCGGCGACGGCATGACCATCAGCCCCGGCATCGCGTTCGAGCATCAGCTCTCGAACAGCGTGAGCCTGTCGACGGAGCTGTCGGCGACCTGGGCCGGTGACGACGAGATGTCGACCTATTTCGGCATCTCGCCCGAACAGGCCGCCCGGTCCGGTCTGCAGGCCTATGAGGCCGAATCCGGCTTCAAGCGCGCCGACCTCGATCTGGCGCTGACCTGGCAGATCTCGGACCGCTGGTTCACCCGAACCCATGCCGGGGTAGGATATCTGATGGGCGATGCCGCCGACAGCCCGATCACCGTGGAAAAGGTGCAGCCGCAAGTCGGCTTCTTCGTCGGCTATCGGTTCTGACGTCCCGGCGGCATCGCTCAGTCGGCCTCCACCACCAGGCGGGCGACCTCGTCGATGGTGCGGGTCAGCATGGCGATGTCACCGGGTTCCGACAGGCGGTGATCGCCGCCCTTGACCAGCTCGACCCGGACATCGCGCGCGGTCAGCGCCTGGGCCGTATCCAGCGACAGCCGCCAGGGCACGTCCGGGTCGTCGAGGCCGTGAAGCAGGCGCACCGGGCCGTCGAAGCGGATCGGGTCATCGAGCAGCAGGTTGTCGCGGCCGTTCTCGATCAGCCGCCGGGTGATGACGGTCGGCTCGGGATCATAGGCCGACGGGATCTCGATCCGGCCATCTCGGAGCAGGGCCGCCTGCTGGTCGGCGGTCATGTCGGGCCACATAAGGCGCTGGGTGAAATCGGGGGCGGCGGCGATGCCGATCAGCGCCTTGACCCGATCGGGCCGGGCCAGCGCCACGCGCAGCATGATCCAGCCGCCCATGCTGGAGCCCACCAGCACCAGCGGCCCGTCGGTCAGCCGGTCGATCATCACCAGCGCGTCATCGACCCAGCGGCTGATGCAGCCATCCTCGAAAGCGCCGTCCGACGCGCCGTGGCCGGAATAGTCGAAGCGCAGATAGGGCCGGCCGGTGCGGGCGCAGAAGGTGTCGAGCGCCATGGCCTTGGTACCGGTCATGTCCGAGCGGAAGCCGCCCAGGAAGACGATGCCGGGGCCGGGCGCCCACATCTTGGGCAGATGGCGGTGATAGGCCAGGGCGACGCCGTCGCCGCGATCGATGCGGCCGTCGTCCTGGCCGGCGGGATGAGGCGCGGCGCCGGCCGGTGTGGCGGGCCAGGTGGCGGGGGGCAGTCTGTCGGGCACGCTATCCTCCGTGACGGTGTTGGCGGCGTGACGGGTGGGCGGCGGATGAGCGCAGGTGCCGCGCATGTGATGCGATGTCATGCCATGCTTCTGCCGGCCGGCCGCCTCGTGTAGTCTGTGAGCGCGGTGGGCGATGACGGCCACCGGCCAGCCCATGGAGACTGTGATCCGGTGCAATCGGACGATCCTAGCAGCAAGAGCGCCCCAATCCCAAACGACCGTCCGATGACGGTGCCCGATCCTGCGGTAACGCCAGCCATTGCCGGCATCCCCGGCGGGGGGCGATTGCCACGGACCGTGCTGCAGGTTCTGCCGGCACTGGGGCCGGGGGGCGTGGAACGGGGGACGGTCGATATCGCGGCCGGGCTGGTGGCGTCGGGCTGGCGGGCGATCGTGGCCTCGGAGGGCGGGCCGCTTGTGGCGGAACTCGAACGGCTGGGCGGCCGGCATGTCACCCTGCCGCTGGCGTCGAAGCGTCCCTGGACGATCCGCGCCAATGCCGCCCGGCTGGCGGCGCTGGCGGCGGCGGAAGGGGTGGACATCATCCATGCCCGGTCACGCGCGCCGGCCTGGAGCGCCGAGATGGCGGCGGCGCGGATGGGCGCCGCCTTCGTCACGACCTTTCACGGCACCTATGGCCATGGCAGCTGGCTGAAGCGCCGCTATAACGCGGTGATGACCCGTGGCCGGCCGCTGATCGCGATTTCAGGCTTCATCGCCGATCATCTGCGCCAGGTTTATGACGTCGACCCGGCGGTGATCCGCACCGTTCCGCGCGGTGTGGACATCGCCCGCTTTCATCCGGCGTCGGTGCCGGCCGACCGGATCATCGCGCTCGCCCGCCGCTGGCGGTTGGACGAGACCCGCGCCCTGGTGCTGATGCCCGGCCGGCTGAGCCGCTGGAAGGGGCATATGGTGATGCTGGACGCGCTGGCGGCGCTGGGCCGGCGCGACATTCAATGCGTGATGGTGGGAGCGGCCCCAGGCACCGAAAGCTATCGTGCCGAGATCGAGCAGGCGATCCGCGCCCGCGGGCTTCAGGATGTGGTGGGCATCGCCGAGGCTGAACGCGACATGCCGGCGGCCTATATGCTGGCCGATGTGGTGGTGTCGCCGGCCACCGAGCCGGAAGCGTTCGGCCGCATTCCGGTGGAGGCCCAGGCGATGGGCCGCTGGATCATCGCCACCGATCATGGCGGTGCGCGTGAAACCGTTGATGCGCGCAATGTCGGTGGCGCGCTGGTGCCGCCGGGCGATGCCGGTGCGCTGGCCCAGGCACTGGCGGCGGCGCTGGACATGCCCGGCGAGGTGCGCGCGCGCGCCGCGCGTGCCATGATCGCCCATGTCGACCGCCACTTCACCCTGGCGCGGATGCAGGCGGCAACACGGGCCGTGTATGACGAGGCGCTGCTGACACGTGCCGCCGTACCACGGATCGCCGGCGTAGCACGGATCGAAGAGGCGGCCGGACGATGACCATGACCAGCGGGCCTGAAACGCCGGTGGCCCAGCCGGTGCTGCCGGCGCTGCCCGGCATCGACCCGGCGGCGCGGGTGCTGGTGATCAAGCATTCGGCCTTTGGCGACGTGATCCTGGCGCTGGGGCCGATGAAGGCCATCCGGCTGGCGCATCCGCTGGGCCGCGTCACCCTGCTGACGACGAAACCCTATGCCGGGCTGCTGGAGGCGAGCGGCCTGTTCGACGAGATCTGGATCGACGACCGGCCGCGCCTGTTTCAACTGGGCGCGATCGGGCGCTTGCGCCGGCGCCTGAACGATGCCGGCTTCGACCGCGTCTATGACCTTCAGACCAGCGATCGCAGCAGCCGCTATTACCGGCTGTTCCGCAAGCCACAGCCCGACTGGTCGGGCATCGCCCCGGGCTGTTCCCACCCCCATGCCAACCCCGGCCGCGACCACATGCACACGGTGGAGCGGCAGGCGGAACAACTGGCCATGGCCGGCATTCCACGGGTGCCGGCGCCGGACCTGTCGTTCCTGCGGGCCGATCTGACGTCGTTCGACCTGCCGATGCGCTTCGCGCTGCTGGTGCCGGGCGGTGCCGCCCACCGCCCCGGCAAGCGCTGGCCGCCACAGCAATACGCCGAAACCGCGCGCCTGCTTGCAGATCAGGGGATCGTCCCCATCTTGTTAGGCACGCGGGCGGAAGCCGACGCGATCAGGGCCGTGACCGCGGCCGAGCCCCGGGCCATGTCGTTTGAAGGCCGGACCAGCTTCGCCGAAATCGCGGCACTTGCGCGGCGGGCGGCGGTGGCCGTGGGCAACGACACCGGCCCGATGCACCTGATCGCGGCGGTCGGCTGCCCGTCGCTCAGCCTGTTCTCGGCGGAAAGCGACCCGGTCCTCACCCGGCCACGGGGGCCGCGGGCATCGTGGCTGCGGGCCGATCGGCTTGCCGATCTGCCGGTCAGCGACGTCTCGAAGGCGATCCGCCGCCTGCTTGACCTGTGATGGTCGGAAGTCGTCCGCGAAGAAAGACTTGCGCGACATCCGACCGTGACTATCCTTCTGTCATATCGGCGACGCGCCGGTGCGCGTCGACCCCGCACCAGACCCCGTGACCTGCCTCCCCCCGGCAGTCCGTTTTCCGTTATCCGCATCGGTGGCCCGCCACCTGCTGGTGACGCATCGGATGAAGGGGGGGAGCGACGGCTCACCCGGGTCACGCGGGATACATCCGGTCGGCAATCGAAAGGGGACTGACCATCGCTAGAAGACCAATGCCGGTGGCGCCGAACGCGAATCGCGACGCCCATCGCATCAATGAAGCCATCCGCGTGCCGCAAGTGCGTCTGGTCGACGCCGACGGCACCATGATCGGAATCGTCACCCGTGACGAGGCCCTGACCCGAGCTGCTGACTCAGGTCTGGATCTTGTCGAGGTTGCGGCGACGGCCGAGCCTCCGGTGTGCAAACTTCTCGACTACGGCAAGTTCAAGTACGAGTCGCAGAAGAAGGCACAGGAAGCCCGGAAGAAGCACAAGACGATCGAGATCAAGGAACTCAAGTTCCGGCCGAACATCGACGACAATGACTACAACGTCAAGATGAAGCATGCCGTGAAGTTCCTGACCGAGGGCGACAAGGTGAAAATCACCATGCGCTTCCGTGGTCGTGAGGTGACTCACCAGGATCTTGGCATGCGGGTTCTGATGCGGGTGTCGGGTGATCTTGTCGAATTGGGCAAGATCGAACAGCGCCCGACCCTGGAAGGTCGTCAGATGACCATGGTGCTCGCACCGCTCGTCCAGCCGGGCGAGAAGGCCGAAACTGCGGAGAAGACCGCGGAGAAGGCATGAACTGACCGATTTTCCGGAGACATCCGGCTTGCGCCGGCATCGGGACCATGATGGCCCCGGTGCCGGCCCGCGCGTGTTTTTGCGACCCATGCCCGGAAGATTGGCATGCGGCCGCCGTGGCGCTTGCCAAGTGCCGGCCACGTCGCTATAAAGCCGGCTTCGATCACGCGGCCGGACCGGTCTCTGTACCGGTTCGACGTGTCGTGGTGGCCGTGGCTTCTGGCATGCCCGTCCGCCACCCCTGCTCCGCCTTGCCGCCGGCCGGTCCTTCGTTCCTTGAGGGATCCGGGCGCGATCGGCATCGCGACCTGACCCCACGGAGAGCAAAATGCCAAAGATGAAGACCAAGAGCGGCGCCAAGAAGCGGTTCCGCCTGACGGCGTCCGGCAAGGTCCGTCACTCCAGCGCCTTCCATCGTCACTGCATGTCGTCGAAGACGCAGAAGCAGAAGCGCAACAGCCGCAAGACCCAGATCCTGACGGCGGCCGATGCGCGGATTGTGAAGCAGTTCCTGCCCTATGCCTGAGTATTCGGGCGCCTGATCATTCGGGCAGCAGCGAATTCCGACGAGAGCAGCCGGTCCCGCAGTGATGCGGCCGGCCCCCATGATTTCCATCGGGAGTAATTGACGATGGCCCGTGTAAAGCGCGGCGTGACGTCTCATGCACGCCACAAGAAGGTTCTGAAGCTTGCCGAGGGCGCCCGCGGCCGCTCGTCCAAGACGATCCGCGCCGCGAAGCAGCGCGTCGACAAGAACCTGCAATACGCCTATCGCGACCGCCGCGTCCGCAAGCGCCAGTTCCGCGCGCTGTGGATTCAGCGGATCAACGCAGGCGCCCGCGAACTGGGTGTGACCTACAGCCAGTTCATCGCCGGCCTGAAGGCCGCCGAGATCGAGATGGACCGCAAGGTGCTGTCGGATCTGGCGGTCAATGAGCCTGCGGCGTTTAAGAGCCTTGTCGAGCAGGCGCAGAGCGCTCTCGCCAAGGCCGCTGCCTGAGACCAGAACCCCGCCCGGCGCCATTGTCCGGGCGCGGGTGACCGGTTCCAGGTCATCACGCAGCCGATCGAAGCGAGGGGGCCCGCGTCTGCGGGGCCCCTCGTTTTGCGTTCAGCCCCAGGCGTGAACGGCGTGAACCGGCGCCTGTGTCATTGAACCGCAACCGGTCATCGCGCATGCTGCCGCCGGCCGGAGGCAAACATGCCCGCGACCCATCCGCCGCCCCCCTGGCCCAGAGACCCACGACTTCCGAGGCATCCATGACCGATATCGACCGCCTGAAGGACGAGATCGGCGCGCGCATCGCCGCTGCCGCCGATCTTGACGCGCTGGAAGAGGTGCGCGTCCAGGCTTTCGGCCGCAAGGGCCGCATCACCGAGATGCTGAAGGGCCTGGGTGCCCTGGAGCCCGAGGCGCGCAAGGCGGCGGGGCAGGCATTGAACCAGTTGCGCGACGCCCTGCAGGGCGAGCTGGATGCACGCCGCGACGGGCTGAAGGCGGCGGCACTGGATGCGCGCCTGGCCGCCGAGCGGATCGATGTGACCCTGCCCGCGCGCCCCGAGCCGCGGGGCCGCATCCATCCGATCTCGCAGGTGATCGACGAGCTGACCGCGATTTTTGCCGATATGGGCTTCCAGGTCGCCGAAGGTCCGCAGATCGAGACCGATTATTACAACTTCACCGCGCTGAATATTCCGCCGGAGCATCCCGCGCGGCAGATGCACGATACCTTCTATGTGCGCGGCACGGCCGATGACGGTGCCAATCTGGTGCTGCGCACCCATACCTCGCCGGTACAGATCCGGACCATGGAGGGCGGGCGCCCGCCTTATCGGATCATCGCCCCGGGGCGGACCTATCGCAGCGACAGCGACATGACCCATACCCCGATGTTCCATCAGGTCGAAGGGCTGGTGATCGATCGCGGCATCACCATGGCGCATCTGAAGGGCTGCCTGATCGAGTTCGCCAAGGCGTTCTTCGAGGTCGACGATCTGCCGGTGCGCTTCCGCCCCAGCTATTTCCCGTTCACGGAACCCTCGGCCGAGATGGATATCGGCTGCGGGCGCGGCGGCGGCGAGCTGAAGATCGGCAATTTCGGCGACTGGCTGGAAATCCTGGGCTGCGGCATGGTGCATCCCAAGGTGCTGACCATGGCCGGCATCGACCCGGCCGAATATCAGGGCTTCGCCTTCGGCATGGGGATCGAGCGCATCGCGATGCTGAAATACGGGGTGCCGGATCTGCGCACCTTCTTCGACAGCGATCCGCGCTGGCTGAAGCATTACGGCTTCGCCGCCGCCGATCTGCCGACGCTTGCCGGCGGGCTGACGCGCTAATTCAGAGGGGCACCCCGCGATGAAATTCACCCTGTCCTGGTTGAAGGACCATCTCGACACCGATGCCGATCTGGACCGGATCGCGCTGGCGCTGACCGCGGTCGGCCTGGAGGTGGAAGAGATCACCGATCGTGGCGCGGCGCTGGCGCCGTTCACGGTCGCCCATGTGATATCGGCCGAACCCCACCCCGATGCCGACAAGCTGCGCGTCTGCCGGGTTGACACGGGCGACGGTGAGCCGCAGCAGGTTGTCTGCGGCGCGCCCAACGCCCGCACCGGCATGAAGGCGGTGTTCGCGCGCTCGGGCCTGACGGTGCCTGGCACCGGTCTGGTGCTGAAGCCGTCGAAGATCCGCGGCGTCGAGAGCAACGGCATGCTGGTGTCGATGCGCGAGATGGGCCTGTCGGACGAGCATGACGGCATCATCGAGATGCCGGCCGACGCACCGGTGGGCGTGCCCTTCGCATCGCTGATGGGCCTGGACGATCCGGTCATCGAGATCGCGATCACGCCAAATCGTGGCGACTGCCTGGGTGTGCGTGGTGTTGCCCGCGACCTCGCCGCCGCCGGCCTTGGCACCCTGAAGCCGCTGACGGTCGATCCGGTGCCCGGCGCCTTCCCCTGTCCGGTCGATATCCGGATCGAGGATGGCGATGGCTGCCCGGTCTTCGCCGGCCGGCTGATCCGCGGCGTCACCAATGGCGCGTCGCCCGACTGGATGGTGCGCCGGCTGATGGCGGTGGGTCTGCGGCCGATTTCGGTGCTGGTGGATATCACCAATTACGTGTCGCAGGATCTGGGCCGGCCGCTGCATGTCTTCGATGCGAACAAGCTGGCCGGCAATCTGGTGATCCGCGCCGCCGCGGAAGGCGAGACCCTGGCGGCGCTGGACGAGCGCAGCTATACGCTCGCCGCCGGCCGCGACGTGGTGATCGCCGATGACGCCGGCGTGCAGAGCCTGGGCGGCATCATGGGCGGCGCGCTGTCGGGCGTGGACGAGACCACGACCGACGTGCTGCTGGAATGCGCCTGGTTCGACCCGAAGCGGGTGGCGGAAACCGGCCGCGCGCTGAGCATCCTGAGCGACGCCCGTTATCGGTTCGAGCGCTGGGTCGACCCGGCATCGGTGCTGCCCGGCACCGAGATCGCGACCGCGATGATCCTGACCCTGGCCGGCGGCACGGCAAGCGAGATCCGGCTGGCCGGCACCGTGCCGGCCTTTGATCGGGTGATCGGCTATCGCCCGGCGCGGGTGAGCTCGCTTGGCGGCCTCAACGTGGCCGCGGACCAGCAGGCGGCGATTCTGGACAAGCTGGGCTTCGCCGTCGACCGCAGCGCTGGTGATGTCTGGCAGGTGACCGTGCCGGGCTGGCGCCAGGATGTGGAAGGCGAGGCCGATCTGGTCGAGGAGGTGCTGCGCATCACCGGCTATGACAGCGTGCCGGCGCTGCCGCTGCCGCGCACCGATGTCGTGACCCGCACCGCCGCATCAGGCCGGCGCCTGCGCGCCGGCTGGGTGCGGCGCGATCTGGCGGCGCGCGGCCTGACCGAGACCGTGAACTATTCCTTCCTGACCGAAGCCGATGCCCGCCGTTTCGGTGGCGGCGACGACGCCCTGTTCCTGTTGAACCCGATTTCGGCCGATCTGGCGGTGATGCGGCCGACGCCGCTGGCCTCGCTGGTGATGGCGGCGGGGCGTGCGGCGGCACGCGGCGAGACCGACAGCCGCTGGTTCGAAGTGGGGCCGGGCTGGCGCGGTGTCGCACCCGACGACCAGCGGACCATGGCCTGTGGTCTGCGCACCGGCCGCACCGGCCCGCGCAACTGGGCCGAGCGGCCGCGGGCCGTGGACGTGTTCGACGCCAAGGCCGATATCCTGGCGGCGCTGGCCGCCGCCGGGCTGGATGCCGACAAGGTGCAGGTGGTGCAGGGGCAGACGCCGGCTCATTACCATCCGGGCCGGTCTGCCGTGATCCGGCTGGGGCCCAAGCTGACGCTGGGCGCCTTTGGCGAGTTGCATCCGCTGATCCTGGACGCTCATGACATCAAGGGCGCGGCGGTCGGGTTCGAGCTGGACCTGGACGCGCTGCCCGAGCCGAAGCGCAAGCCCGGCCGGGCGCGGCCGGCGCTGGTGTTGCACGACTTCCAGGCTGTCGAGCGCGACTTCGCCTTCGTGGTTGACGAGGGGGTTGCCGCCGACCAGCTGGTCAAGGCGGTGCGGGGCGCCGACCGCAAGCTGATCAGCGATGTTGCGGTGTTCGACCGCTTCGCGGGCGAACGGCTTGGCGCCGGCAAGGTGTCGCTGGCGGTCTCGGTCACGCTCCAGCCGGCTGACCGCACGCTGACCGATGCCGAGATCCAGGCGGTGTCGGACCGGATCGTGGCGGCGGTGACCAAGGCGACCGGGGCGGCGCTGCGCAGCTAAGCATCGGCAATGGCCATCAATGGCCGGACGGACGCCAAGGGTGAGGCTCTGTGGATCAGGGCCTCACCCTTGCGTTTTTCACGCATCGGAAACCGGCGGCGGTCTCGTATAACGTCATGAACCCGTCATGCATCGGCCATGTGCGGCGCGATGGCGGGATTGATGCCTGCCGTGCCGGCCCCCATATGCCAGTCACCTCCGCCAGTTGGTTCAAGCCGCTGTTTTCCGTTCTGCACCGCCCGGCAAAGGCGTTCCGGCGCATGTCCGAAGTCGATCAACTGCTTCTCGCGCGCGAGAAGCGCGGCGTGCGCTTTGCGCTGGTCGCGCGGCTGGGTATGCTTGCAATCGTGTTCGCGCTACATGTGCTGCTGTATCACTCGGTGCGTGAGCTGGTGATGGTGGCGGCGCTGTGCGGCGGTGCCGCGCTCGGCACGCTGCTGCTGCTGATCCGCCTGGATCGCCACGGTTGTCCGCAGATGACCGGCTATCTGGCGGCGGTGCTGGATGTGCTGGTGCTGAGCGGTCTGCCGGTGATCTGGTATATCGGCACCGGCGCCGATCAGGTGGTGGGGCCGCAATTCTTTCTGCAGACCCGGATGACGGTCGGCGTGCTGATGGTGATGGTGGTCAACGCCCTGGCGTTCCGGCCGGCATATCCGCTGGTGATCGCCGGCGCCTTCACCATCATCTATGGGGTGCTCGCCGGCGCGATTCTCAACGATCCGCGCACGGCCATCACCACCGATCCGCTGGCGGCGATGACCGGTCTGGGCGTGGCCCCACGGCTGGTGACGGCCGATATCGTGATCGTGTTGACCGTGGCGCTGCTGCTGGCGGTGATGACCCGGGTCGCGCGCGGCATGGCGGTGCAGGCCGTGCGCCTGCAACATGCCTCGGATCAGTTGCGGCGCTATTTCTCGCCGGCGGTGGCCGCCCGGATCGCCGAGGGCGGCGATGATTTCTTCCGGCCCGGCGGCGTGGTCCGCGAGGTCGCGATCCTGTTCGCCGACATCCGCGGCTTCACCCGGTTGTCGGCCCAGATGCCACCCGCCGACGTTCTGGACCTGTTGCGCAGCTATCATGCGGAAATGGTGGCGGTGGTCTTCGCCCATGGCGGCACGCTGGATAAATTCATCGGCGACGCGATCATGGTGACCTTCGGTTCGGCCGAGCCGGATGTGAACCCGGCCCGCCGGGCGCTGGAAACCGCCCTTGCCATGCGTGAGGCGCTGGACCGGCTGAATGCCCGCCGCGCGGCCGCGGGCGAAGTGCCGCTGGCCCAGGATATCGGCGTGCATGTCGGCCCCGCGCTGGTCGGCAATATCGGCACCCCTGAGCGGCTTGAACACACCGTGATCGGCGATACCGTCAACACCGCCAGCCGGATCGAGGCCGCCTGCAAGCAGCATGGCCGCGATCTGGTGGTGTCGGACGAAGTGGTGATGCGGGCAGGCGACGGGTTCCTGCTGGAACGGCTGGCGCCGACCTGGCTGGCCGGCAAGTCGGATCCCATGCAGCTCTATGCGGTCACCGGCCATGCGGCCCGGGGTGATGTGACCACCACCACCAGGCCCCTGCGGCCCGCCGCCGACATCGTGACCTTGCCGGAACCGGCTGCGGCTGTCGCCCCGGCTTCCGTTCCGGTTCCTGGGCCGGTTCCTGGGCCGGTGCCGGCACCGGCGGCGGCCACCGCCGCCTGATCGCGGTTGCCAGCACCGTGCGGGCGCCTTATGTTCCGGGCAGCCTCAAACACCTGTGCCGCCCGGCTTTTCGGGCCAGCTCTTCGGGATGTCCATGACCGATCTCGCGAACATCCGCAACTTCTCGATCATCGCCCATATCGACCACGGCAAGTCGACGCTCGCCGACCGCCTGATCGAACGGCTGGGTGGTCTTCAGGACCGCGAGATGAAGCAACAGATCCTCGACTCGATGGATATCGAGCGCGAGCGCGGCATCACGATCAAGGCTCAGACCGTGCGCCTGACCTATAATGCCAAGAACGGCAAGACCTATGAGCTGAACCTGATCGACACCCCCGGTCATGTCGATTTCTCATATGAGGTCAGCCGCTCGCTGTCGGCCTGTGAAGGCTCGCTGCTGCTGGTCGACGCCAGCCAGGGTGTCGAGGCGCAGACGCTCGCCAACGCCTATCTGGCGATCGATAACGACCACGAGATCGTGCCGGTGCTGAACAAGGTCGACCTGCCGGCGGCCGAGCCTGAGCGGATCAAGCAGCAGATCGAGGATGTGATCGGCCTGGATGCCAGCCAGGCGATCCCGATTTCGGCCAAGACCGGCATGGGCATCGAGGACGTGCTGGAAGCGCTGATCCACCGCCTGCCGGCGCCCGCCGGCGACCCTGCGGCGCCGTTGAAGGCGCTGGTGATCGATAGCTGGTATGACCCCTATCTGGGCGTGGTCATTCTGGTGCGGGTGAAGGACGGCACGCTGCGCCGGGGCGTGAAGGTCCGCTTCATGGCCAGCAAGCGCACCCATCCGGTCGACCGGGTGGGCGTGTTCACACCCAAGCCGCTGATGGTCGACGAGCTGGGCTGCGGCTCGATCGGCTTCATCACCGCCGGCATCAAGGACATTGCCGACGCGCAGGTCGGCGACACCATCACCGAGGAAGACCGTCTGGCGGCGGCGGCGCTGCCCGGCTTCAAGCCGACCGTGCCGGTGGTGTTCTGCTCGCTGTTCCCGGTGGATGCGAGCGATTACGAGCATCTGCGCGACAGCCTGGGCAAGCTGCGCCTGAACGATGCCGCCCTGCATTTCGAGCCCGAGACCTCGACCGCGCTGGGGCTGGGCTTCCGCTGCGGTTTCCTGGGCCTGCTGCATCTTGAGATCATCCAGGAGCGTCTGGAACGCGAATTCAACCTGGACCTGATCACCACGGCGCCGAGCGTGGTCTATAAGATCTACAAGACCGACGGCTCGATCATGGAGATGCACAACCCGGCCGACATGCCCGACCCGGTGCAGATCGACCATATCGAAGAGCCGATGATCAACGCCACCATCATGGTGCCCGACGACCATCTGGGTGCGGTGCTGAAGCTGTGCGAGGAAAAGCGCGGCCGTCAGAAGGAGCTGACCTATGTCGGCGGCCGGGCGATGGTGGTTTATGAACTGCCGCTGGCCGAGGTGGTGTTCGATTTCTATGACCGGCTGAAATCGGTCAGCCGCGGCTATGCCAGCTTCGACTATCAGCTTCAGGGCTATGAGGAGAGCGACCTCGTGAAGCTCTCGATCCTGGTCAACAAGGAGCCGGTGGATGCGCTGGCGATCATCGTTCACCGCGCGATGTCGGAAACCCGCGGCCGGGTGATCTGCGAACGGCTGAAGGATCTGATCCCCCGCCAGATGTTCCAGATCGCGGTACAGGCGGCGATCGGCGGCCGGGTGGTGGCGCGCGAGACGGTGAAGGCACTGCGCAAGGACGTGCTGGCCAAGTGCTATGGCGGCGACGTCAGCCGCAAGCGCAAGCTGCTCGACAAGCAGAAGGAAGGCAAGAAGCGGATGCGGACCTATGGCAATGTCGAGATTCCGCAATCGGCCTTCATCGCGGCGCTGAAGATCGACGGCTGACGCGCATCATCGTGGTGTGTGGGCTTCAGGCTATCGCCGCCGGCTGAACCGCCGGCGGCGCTCGGTATCGCCGCGCCCGCCACTCCCTGCCAGCAACACCAGCCCCAGCGCCCCCGCCCAGCCCCACAGCGGCAGGTTCAGCGCCCAGCGCACCGGCGGCCACAGCCCCGGCCACAGTGTGCTCTCGATGGCGGCCTGAAGGCCGATCAGGCTGCCGCGATCGATCGCGGCCCAGAGCGCCGAGAGCGGGATCATCTCCCATGTGCCCTGATACCACCAACCGATGGCTTCAAGGCCGATCAGGACAAGGGCTGCAAGGATCAACAGGCTGGCGAACAGGCGGCGGACCGGCATGCGGACGGATCTCTCCGATTGACGGGTGCGGCGGATAGCTTAGACCATCACCCGCGCCATGCAACATGCAGCCTGTCTGCATCTTCCCGCATGCGACCACGCTCTCACCATCCCGCCGCCGGCCTGCCGCAAATCCGTGTCGTTACCACAGATGGACGGTTGCGCTTGGCCCCAGCCCAGCTATAATGCGCGCCGCCGGTCGACCGGGAAATGCGCCCACCGCACGCATCCCGCCGCATCAATCGACCGCGCACCGAGCCGGAGGGATGGCCGAGCGGTCGAAGGCGCACGCCTGGAAAGTGTGTATACGGTAAAACGTATCGTGGGTTCGAATCCCACTCCCTCCGCCACTTCAGTCCCTGAGTGGGCACTGAGTTTACGCCGTTTTTCGCGGTGAGCGCCTGAAGCAGCCGGGTCTTCGATCCCATGATTCGAACCTCGCCGTCCGCGACCTCGACACGCTGGGCGAGTGCGCGCAGGTGGTCGCGGCGATAGCCGCCGCCTTCAAGGCGGATGCGCTGGCGGGCGGTCCTGGCGAAGGTGCGGACCATCTGCGGGGTGATCGCCTTGGAGCCGGAGTTGTCGAGCATGGCTTGGGCGCGCTCGGCATCGGCTTTTGCCTGATCGCGGATGGCCTTCAGACCGTCGATGCGGTCTTTCAGAGCCGGGTCGTCGATGTCCGCGACACCCGCCTCGATGGCGTCGTAGAGGCGTTTCAGGCGTAGTTCCGATTCGGATGCACGCTTGTTCAGTTCGGCGATGTGGTCCCGGCGACGCTCGGATTGCTCCTGCCGCCGGTCGAGAACGCTGGCGAGGATGGTTTCGAGCCGCTCGGGCTGGAGAAGCTGATCTTCCAGATGGCTGGCGACAAGATCGTCCAGCTTTTCCATCGGCACGGCCATGCCCTCGCAGGCGGTCGGTCCCTGCCGGGCTTTCATGGAGCAAGCATAGTAGCGATAGCGCCCGCCCTTGCCGGTGCGGATAGTCATGGCCCCACCACACTTGGCGCAATGGATCAGGCCCGTCAGCACGGTCGGGCCGCTGATGACGGCGGAAGGGATGACCTTGGGGTTGCGAGCCTTCAAGAGCGCCTGCACCGTGTCGAACGTCTCCCGGTCGATGATCGGCGGCACCGGAACCGTGACGATCTCGCTGACGGGTTTCAGTTCCTTGGTCTTGCTGCGCTTGTTGAACTCGTGCTCGCCCATATAGGTGCGGCGGGTCAGGATGCGGTGAACCTGGCCGATGCCCCAGCGCCCGCCGTCGCGGGTGAAGATGCGGCGGCTGTTGAGGTAGGAGACGATGTTCTTGACGCCCATCTGGCCGGTCGTGCCATCGCCTTCCAGCGCCAGCCGGTAGATCAGCCGCACGGTGTCGGCGTGGAGCGGGTCGATCTCCAGCTTCTTCTTGGTCTTGGCCCCGCGCTGCTCGGCCGCGACGACGCGGTAGCCGATAGGGGGAAGCGAGCCGTTCCAGAAGCCTTGCCGGGCATTCTCCTTCAAGGCCCGCATGACGTGCTTGGCGTTTTCCTTCGACTGGTATTCGTCGAACAGCGCCATGATCTGCCGCATCATGACGTGCATGGGGTCGTCGCCCATCTCCTGCGTGATCGAGACCAGCTTGACGCCGTTCTTCGCCAGCTTCCTGACATAGAACTCAAGCTCGAAATGGTCGCGGAAGAAGCGGCTGAACGAGTGAACCACCACCACGTCGAACGGCGCTGGTTTGCTGGTCCCGGCCTCGATCATGCGTTGGAACTCCGGGCGGCGGTCATTGGTGGCCGACGCGCCCGGCTCCACATAGGTTTCGACGAGATGGTAGCCGCGAGAGGCGCAATAGGCTTCGCCCTGCCGCTTCTGGTCGGGGATGGAAACATCATGTTCGGCCTGCCGCGCCGTCGAAACGCGCAGGTAGAGGGCGGCGCGTAGCGGCACGGTCATGGGCGATGTCTCCTTCTCGAATAATGGTCCCGGCCCGAATCATCGGGCCGCATGGTCCCGCTCAGGCAGCCTTCTTCACGGGACGCGCGCGCTCGACCCGTTCGCGCTCCTTGGGTGTATTCATCACCTCCCAAAGATCGTTACGCCGCTGGACGTTGAGCCAGAAGTCGGGGCTGTTGCCGAATACACGGGCCAGGATCAGCGCCGTCGCGGCCGTCACGTTTCTGCGGTTGCCGCACAGTTCGTTGACGTGTTTGCGCTGGACGCCCATCGCCTCGGCGAGCGCCCCTTGCGTCAGCCCCATCGGCTCCATGAACTCTTCGGTCAGTATCTCGCCGACGCTCGCCGGCTTGCGCTTGGTGGTCAGCATGGTTTGCCTCGCTCTCATCGGTAGCTGTGATCGTCCAGATAGATTCCGTCGGCCTCGCCGCGTTCAGCATCCCAGCGAAAGACCAGCCGGTATTGCTTGTTGACGCGGATCGAGTGGAGACCCGCCAGACTGCCTTTCAGCTTCTCGAAATGGTTGCTGGGTGGCACACGTAAGTCCTGATCGGTCGTGGCGTCGTCAATCATCTGGAGCTTGCGGAACAACCTGGCTTCCAGGTCGGCTGGGATGTTGCGGGAGTGGGCGTCATCCACGAAGAAAGCCCGCAACCATTCATCCCGAAAGCCAACGATCATCCCGCCTCTCCAACTATGAGTATATGTACCGCACTATAACTCATATTGCAATGGGGGAGGTCAGCCCTCGGGGCCGAACAGTTCATCGAACAGGTCGCCGAACCATTGCTCGAACACCTCGATCTCGGCCTCTGTGACCGGAACGGGATGGGGCCAGTCGTCGGTGACGGTCCAGGTGGACAGGTCGTGCTTGGGCGGCCTGCCGGGGAACGGCCACGGATAGCCCAACAGGGCCTCAAGCTGCTCCGACGCCGTGGGCGGCCTGACGCGCCGGGAGCGGGAACGCGCGCCGCGATCAGACGCCATCGAGGCCGCGCCCGCTTCCCGGCCGCCACGCCACGGGATCGGCGACCCAACGGTCGATGTCGGATTCCCGCCAGCCCGCGCCGTTGACGCTGATCCTGATCTGGGGCGGGAACGTGCCCTCGGCGATCTTGCGGTAGATGGTGGACCTTGAGAGACCGGTCCGGTCGCGGACGGTGTCCAGGCGGATGATACGGTCTGGTTGGCGCATGGCCGCGATGCCTCCTGCTGGCTGTTTGTGGGACTGCCAGGACAGGCAAAGGCAAGGATTTGTTGTTGTGCAATAGATAGTTAGTCGTCGTAGGGCTGTGGCGAACAGGCGGCGGTAAATAGGATGGTTCTACAGCCCGAGACCCCGGCCCCGGCCAAGCCCGAACGTGAGGGTGAGGTCTCGACCGACGCCCATTCCTGAATCGAATGAGATGCCGAGTTCCCGCTTGCGGCCCGCCAGAAGGGACTCCATCTGCGGGTCGCGTTCCAGGCTGTGTGCCATGTTCCCCATCTCCGCCCGCGCGGCCCTGTGACCGGCATAGTCGCCCGCCGCATAGCGTTGGTCGCTGGCCCTATGGAGATTTTGCCAGCGCTCCACGAAACGGTCGGCACGCAGGCCGGGATCGGTGCGCAGCTCGGTTTCCAGTTGCAAGGCGCGGATTGCGCGCCGGGCGTCGCCGGACGCCGCCTCCGCCGCAAGCGCCGGGTTCTTCCTGTAGGCGGCTTCGGCGTCGTGCGAGCCGAGGGGGCGCACCCCCTCGAACTGCTGGCGCGCCTCCTGCAATTCCCTGACCTGATCGGGGCTGGCCCTGCCGCCCTGGTCCTGCGCCGCGAAGATCGCATCGACGGCGCGGGCATGGCGGACGAGCGCCCGGCCACGGGCGCGGCGCAACGCCGCTTCCGGGTCTTCCTCCACCTTCCTTTCCGGCCACTGTCCGCCCTCGGCGGGCAGGCGCAGCCCGTCGAACATGCCGCGCACCTTTTCGGGAACTTGGCGCACGATCTCGACAACCCGCTCCACCCGCTCGCGGAAGGTGATGCCGCGCCGTTCGGCATAGTCGCGGGCGGGTTCGTAGTCGCTCGCCATGTCCTTCGCGCGGTCGCGCGACAGGACGCCGACAAGCCGGTCCTGACTGGCGAAGTCGTCGCGGCCATAGTGCAAGTTCATGCCGTCGCGGTGGCGCGAGAGGGCGACATAGCTGCCGTGGGAGTCCATGCCCGGTGTCCCTAGCACATGGGTTCGGTCCACCGTCATGCCCTGCGCCTTGTGGACGGTCGCGGCATAGCCGTGGTCGATCTTGTTATAGTCCTTCAGGTCGAACGCGACATCGCGGCCATCATCGGTGCGCACGGTCATGGATTGCGCGCTGACCTGCTCGATGGTCCCGAGCGTGCCGTTCTTCACGCCAAGCCCGCGTTCGTTTTGCAGGAACATCACGCGGTCGCCGGGGGCGAAGTTCCGCGCGCCACGATCGGCAGCGACATGCACGTCCGCGCCAAGTTCGCCCGCGGCGCGCATCTTCTGGCGGGCCGCCTCGTTCAATTCCCGCACCTCGGCATTGGTGTGGGTGAGGATGATGCGGGTTGCGTCCGGGTTCGCCTGCCGCTCATGGTCCCAACGGTCGATCAACTCGCCACGCGCCTGTTCTCGCGTCGGGGCGGCATGGATCATATCATGCGTGTCATAGGCATGGATCGCATCGCCGGTTCGGCCGGTCGCCAGGTCGCGGGTGGCGGCGCGCTGCCAATCCTCCCGCTGGCGGCGCACCTCGCCGATCTCCGCGCCGCCGTGGCGCTCAAANCGGCATGGGACAGCACGCGCTCCAACTGCCGCGTGCCGACCATGCCCGCCTCGTCGATCACCAGTACGTCGCGGGACGTGAGCATGTCGCGGCCCTGCGCCCAACCATGCTCCATGCTGGCGATGGTGCGGGACACGATGCCCGATCCGACTTCCAGGTTCTCGGCCGCGATGCCGGAGAGCGCCACGCCCCGGACCTCGTAGCCCGCCGCTTCCCAGGCTTCGCGCGCCACACCCAGCATCGCGCTTTTCCCCGTTCCGGCATAGCCGACGACAACACCCAGACCGCGCCGGTCCGTGACATGCGCCAGCGCATCGGCCTGCTCGCCGGACAGGACAAGGCCGCGCTGTTCGGCGCGGGCCAATGCGGCTTCGTGGTCCCTGTCGTTCACCTCATGGCGTTCGCGCTCGGCCAACATCGCGGCGGCGCGGTGCAGGCGCTGTTCGGTCTCGATCATGTCGCGGGTGGTGAAGCGGTCCTGCCCGGCATCGTCCTTGCCGAGTTCGACAAGATCGGGCGCACTGCGCATCGCGCCCATCACCTGGTTGAACTGGTCGATCCCGTCGCTGTGCCGGTGCGCGAACATCGCCATGTCGCGGCTCGTAAACGTCGATTGCTGGTGCGTGATCGCGTCCAGCGCCAGGTTAGGATCGGTGATGATGTGGTCGCCGTTCTCACGGGCGATGCGCCGGTGATCCTCGGCCCGGTCGGCTTCAAGTCCGGCGGCCTCGATGCGCTGCGCGGGTGCGCCGATCTTGGTTTGCGGCTCAAGGTCGATGCCCTGCGCCTCAAGGCTGCGGTGGTCGATCCGCGCGTCGATGTCGAGTTCGGCCAACCTCTCGTTGACGTGATCGGCCCAGCGTTCGCGCCAACGCTCCATCAACTCCGTGCGGTTCCAGTCCCGCACCTTCGGGCCAAAACCGTTTTCGTCCACCGACCGCATCGTCAGCATGACATGGGCATGGGGCTTGGGCTGGCCGTCCGCGCCCATATCCCAATGCACATTGATGTCGGCGATCATGCCCTGATCGACAAACTCCCGCGCCACGAAGTCACGGGCCAGTTCGATGCCCTGCGCCTGCGTCATCTCGCGTGGAAGGGCGAACTCCACCTCTCGGGAGAGTTGGGCGTCCTTCCTCTTCTCGAACGCCTCGACATCATTCCATAGCCGCTCGCGATCGGACCATGTCTTCGGCGCGTGCTCCGGCAACATGACTTCGGAATGGACGACGCCCGGCTTGTTGGAGAAATCGTGGTCGCGGTCCAGCCGGCCATCGCGCAGCCGCGAGGCCGAACGATAGGCGGCGGCAGCGACAGCGCTGCGGCCCGCCGCGCGTCCGATGACCTGAACGGAGAAATGGTAGATCGCCATGGCGACCGACCAGATACTGCCCTCAAGCGCACGTCGGAACGACGTATAAGCGCGCCCTCAAAATGAATTTCTCGGGAACCGTCACCACGTGTCAGGCAATCGCACTGACATTACAGCATTCCGCGACACGCTCAACTATCATGGCTGCATCGGTCACTTACGACTGGAAAGGGAAATGACGATGCGCAGGCCACGCGACTTCGATGCGGAACTGAAAGCGCTGGATGAGAAGGCCAAGGAACTGAAGAGCCGCAAGGTGCAACAACTCGGCGAACTGGTCATCACCACCGGGGCCGACGCACTCACACCCGACGAACTGGCCGGCGCACTGGTCATGCTGGCGGAAGCCACCGATGTCGCGAAACGGGAGGTATGGGCCAAGCGCGGGGCCGCCTTCTTTCGCAGCAAATCACGCCGATCTGCACCAGCAAATGACGGCGACGCAAACAGCGCTCCGTCGCATCAAGGCGGCGCGTCATCGCCATCAGGCGGCACGGGCGCGGACTGACATGCGAACTTGGCAAGTTCAGCGCCGCGCGCGAACGAAACACCTGATCGAACTCGGCGGTCTCGTCGTCAAGGCCGGGGTCGTGGACCTGACCGGCGGTGATCGCGCCACCATCCTCGGCGCGCTGCTCTGGATGGCCGATAAGCTTCGAAGCGATCAGAGTGGACAGGCCCGCACGCTCTGGTCCGAAAAAGGGAAAGAGGCGTTCGCAACGGAATGGAAAGAAGAGACGCCCACCGTCGGGCAAACACACCGAGACCGGGCATGACCGATGGCGGGCGGCGCGGAGGCCCCAAATATCGCAGCGCTGCCCGCCATCGCGCGGCTTGCCGCAAAAATGCTTGCCACTTCATAAATTCTTGATCGCAAACTTTATCGCGGGATTCGGGAGTTTCGTGGCGAGCTTATTTCGGCTCATGACACATAATGGTCGAAGACGTAGACAACAAAGTATCGCCTCGCGCGAACCACAATATCGGAGATCGTCTTCCATGCTGCGCATGTTGGGAGCCGTTGTCACGTCGATGCCGCTCGCGTTCGGCTGTCTGGCGGCGACACCGACACAGAACGTCCTCAAGGCCGGCGAGCCGGTCGAAGCAAACCTGAATGCCGGAAGCACCCTCGCCTATGTGCTGCCGTTGCACGCTGGCGACTATGTGAAGGCGACGATCGAGCAACGGGGCGCCTCGGGTGAAATCTGGATTCTTGCCCCGGACGGCTCGCGGCTGCGCAAGTTCACTGCCGACAGCTGCAAAAAGCAATTTTCCTTCATTGCGGACGTGGCGGGCGATCACACTCTTCGCGTGAAGGCCGGCGAGCAATCCGACGACTTTCGTTTGCGGATCGACCAGATCGAGCCGCTTTCTGAGCGCTTGGCACTCGGGACCAGTCGGCCTCAATATTCCGTTCCGGCAATCGAAGCATTGCAGAAGGAACTCTCGCCGCAGGCGGTCGAACGGTTCTGGCAGCACGTCGCGGAAAGCGGCACGCCACTGGTGACGCCGGTTGCCGGCGACAACCGTCATCAATTGGTGACGTTCCTGTGGCGGGGAAACGCGGACACGAAAAATGTGGTCGTGCTCGGATCGTTTCATACGCGGCCATTGATCGATTATCTGATGGACCAGATCCCCAATACGGACGTGTGGCACCTTACGGTCAAGCTTCCCGCCGGCGCGCGCTTTGTCTACACCCTGTCCGCCAACGATCCTCTCGTGGAAGAGGGGCCGGGACCGCGCGCCGCCGAGCGCATGGCGACGCAGCAGGCCGACCCGCTCAATCCCAAGAAAAGTTGGAATTATACGCGGGGCGCGGGCGTTCACGAATATTCGAGCATGGTCGAACTGCCAGGCGCGCCGCCGCAGCCCTGGATTGTAAAAAAACCGGGCGTTTCAGAAGGAAAGCTTGAGTCCACGACGTTCAAAAGCGATCTGCTCGGCAACGAGCGCAAGATCACGATCTACACACCCCCCGGCTATCGGAAAGATGGAAGCCCCGCCGATCTTGTCGTGCTTTTCGACGAAAACGCCTATATCGATCGCGTTCCGACACCGACCATTCTGGATAACCTCATCGCTGCCGGGAAAATCCGACCGGCCGTCGCCGTCCTGATCGCCAATCCGAGTCAGGACACGCGGATAAAGGAACTGCCCCCCAACGAGAAATTCGCCGATTTCCTCGCCAATGAGCTGTTTCCTTGGGTCCGCTCTCGTTACAACGTCACCGACGATCCGGGCAGGACAGTCGTCGCCGGGTCGAGTTTCGGCGGCATCGCCGCAACGTATGCCGCACTCCGCCACTCCGAAATATTCGGCAATGTGCTCTGCCAATCGGGCTCATTCTGGTGGGCGCCCGATCACAGATATGGGGACGAACCTGTCACCGAGACCGGTTGGCTGGCGAAGGAATTCATCAAAAACCCGAAGTTTCCTATTCGGTTCTACATGGATGCAGGCCTTTTCGAGGTAGATTATCTCGGCAGTGGCGGCGCAATTCTTGAACCGTCCCGCAACATGCGCGATGTTCTTTTGGCCAAGGGCTACGATGTTCACTACAGGGAATTTGCCAGCGGACATGACTACCTGAACTGGCGCGGAACGCTTGCCGATGGGTTGATCACATTGGTCGGCCCGTCACAAAGCGCAAAACGCTGAAGTGCTTGGAAGCCGGGGCCACCGCGTCTTTTGCCCTCGGACCTCTCCTTTCCTCGTCCGCCCTATCGTGTCATAGTTCGGGCGTTTTGCGGACGAATAGCGATGAAGGCTTTGGTGGTCGGCGGCACCCGATTCATCGGCGCGCATGTCGTGCGACGTCTGTATGATGCTGGCGTGCAGGTTACGGCCTTTCATCGGGGCACAAGCTCTAATCCGATCTTGCCGGAGATCGAACACGTTCTGGCCCCCGGAGCGGAATATCCGGTAACGGCCTTTCCGGCCGAATTGCTGCGCGATTGGGATATCGTCATCCACATGGTCGCGATGGGCGAGGCCGATGCGGAGGCCGCCGCCCGCTCATTCGCAGGGCGAACGCGCCGCCTTGTGCTCGTTTCGAGCTGCGATGTCTACCGAGCCTATGGACGCTTGATGAAAACAGAGCCAGGACCGCCAGAGGAGGTGCCCCTGTGCGAGGATGCGCCGCTTCGCTCGGTTCTTTACCCGTATCGCGGCATGGAGGCGCAACTCGGCGCTTACGCCCGCGACTACGACAAGATTCTGGCCGAGCGGATCGTGCAAGGCACGCCTGACTTCGACTGGACCATCCTGCGCCTGCCCAAGGTCTACGGAGCGGAAGACAATGGCGATCTTTCGACCGTGTACCGCTTCGCGGCCGTGCCCGAGTGGCGTTGGACCCATGGCCATGTCGAGAATGTCGCCGCCGCGATCGTGACGGCCGCATCCCGTCCGGAAGCGCGCAACGCGGTTTTCAATGCCGGAGAAGAGGTCACGCCGACCGTGGGCGAGCGGCTGGCGTCATTGCCAGCGCGAGATAATGGGACGCCTGTTCCGCCGCCGTTTGATTATAGGCAGCACGTTGTCCTCGACACGGGGAAAATCCGTGCGGAGCTTCGTTACACCGATGTTGTTGACGAAAGAACAGCCATGGCCAAGCTTGCCGTTGCTTCTGCATCGACGCACAAATCCTGACATTCGACGCAAAGCCCGGTACAGAGGCTGTTGCCGAATGCCCGCTACCCATGGTTTGACGCCGTCTGCTGACGGCTTGGGAGCTTGGCGGGGGTCTCGCGCG